>NZ_JAAFHA010000056.1:14948-39937 GCF_010365055.1 Rhodoferax sp. | reverse complement strand
CTGTTTTTGCCACGCCCGATGCGGTCAAGCACTACCTGCAGTTGCACCTGGCGGCCAAACCGCACGAGGTGTTTGCGGTGCTGTTTCTGGACGTACAAAACCGTCTGCTGGCGATGGAGGAACTGTTTAGAGGGACACTGACCCAAACCAGTGTCTACCCGCGCGAAGTCGTGCTGCGCGCCCTGCACCACCAGGCCAGTGCCGTGGTGCTGGCGCACAACCACCCCAGCGGCACGGTGCAACCGTCGCGCGCTGATGAAATGCTGACGCAAACCTTGAAAACCACGCTGGCACTGATTGATGTGCGCGTGCTCGACCACGTCATCGTGGCACCGGGCGAAGCGCTGTCGATGGCAGAGCGGGGCTTGCTGTGATGACCAAGACCGTCAAGGTGACAGCGATGACCGACCTCAAGGTGGTCAAGAAAGCCATCGCCGAGCAAGCCAGACGGCGCACCGAACAGGCCAGCGCCCAGGTCAAAGCCGTCAAACAGGCGACCAGCGACAAGGATTTATTCGTTAGCGCCGCTGGAGCGGTCAAACCTCTACCAGACAAGCGTCATGCGCTGCATAAAGTAGAGCAAAAAATGCCGCTGGCGATGCAGTACCAAAAGGATGAAATAGCCGTACTGCGAGAGGCCATCAGCGACGAATTTGATGTGTCGACCCTGCTGGAAACCGACGAACATTTGAGTTTTCGCCGCCCCGGCATTGGCACGGATGTGACGCGCAAGCTGCGCCGGGGCGACTGGTCGATCCAGCGCCAGTTGGACCTGCACGGCCTGCGCCGCGACGACGCCCGCGAAGTGCTCAGCATCTTCATACGCGAGGCCTTCAAACAGGGCATCCGCTGCGTGCGCGTGGTGCACGGCAAGGGGCTGGGTTCGCCCGGCAAGGCGCCGATCCTCAAAAGCCGGGTGCACAGCTGGCTGGTGCAAAAGAGCGAAGTGCTGGCCTTTGTGCAGGCCAAACCGGCCGATGGCGGCGCTGGCGCGCTGGTGGTGCTGCTGATGGCATCACGCGGATAAGCGACAGGACGCCTTAGCCGTCCTGGTTGCGCATAAAGTCGGCGGTCTTGAAGAAGGCCTCACGCAGCTGGCTGCGCAGCGCGTCGGGCACGGCGATCTCGCCCATCGCCTGGTCCATGCAGGCCAGCCACTGGTCGCGTTCAAGCGTGCCAATCTTGAACGGCAGATGGCGGCCCCGCAGGCGCGGGTGGCCGAAGCGCTGCACATAATGCTGCGGCCCACCGAGCCAGCCACACAAAAACCAGAACAGCTTTTGCCGCGCATCGTCGAGCACGCTGCCATGCACGGCACGCAGTTCAGCGTAAGCCGGCTCCAGGTCCATCAGGTCGTAGAAACGCTCCACCAATGCCTGTACCTGGGGCTCGCCGCCGATCTGATCGAACGGCGTATCGGCAACAGGTTTTTTCTCGATGTTCATAGTCAAATTGGCCTCTAGCCCCCGTATTCATTGAATAAGCAGCTATTAACAACATAGCGTTATTACAAAAATATCTCACGCCACCTGGCGCGTGCCCCGACACTTGGTCTGAGCGTAACTGCTGCATCCTCAAAACTGCTTTCCCGGCACTGATCCGTTGCGGGCTTGGCCCGCAATCCATGGACGCCGGATCGATTCCGGCATGACAGCTACCCGTTGATGAGAAGTTGACTCATGCTGTCCCTGATGTTGTGGGGCAATTCTAGGGGGACCTCAATATCTAGAAGAAATTCGGCCGTAGTCCCCGTCGATAGTGCGCAAGAAGCTATATGTTTAATAGCAAATGTGAAATGCTAAAAACTCTGAGGCCAGAGGCGCGCCACATGGTGGACACGGATGATCTGCACCATGTCGCCTTTCACACGGTAGGGCAGCACGTAGTTCTCATGGACCACCAGCTCCCGCGTGCCCGGCACTCGGCCGGGGCGCCCGATAGCGGGAAACTGGGCAAGCAATTGCGTCTTGTCCTTGATTTCACTGATAAACGAGGCAGCTCGGCTCGGATTGTCCAGCGCAATATAGGCGGCGACCGCGTCCAGGTTTTGAAGCGCCTGACGGGTCCAGCGAATTTCCATGCTCACTGGCCATACTTGGCGAACACGGCACTCACTTCTTCGGCGCTGGCGAATTCGCCGCGGTCGGCCTCCTGCAAGCCTGCCTGGATATCGGCAATTTGCCATCGCTCCTGATTTACATAGCTCTTGAGTGCCTCGACCGCAAGAAAACTCTTGCTGCGACCAGTGACTTGCACCAATTGCTCAAGCTGCCCATGCAGCTCTACCGGCAAACGCACATTCAGAATTTTTTCAGCGGTGGTCATGAGAATTTACTCCAAACGTAATGTGATTAAAGTGTATGTCACACAAACGTTTAGTCAATAAACCTTGCCACACCGAATGGCATAGAAGTTACAAAAATCAGCCTCTAGCCCCCGTACCTATTGCTTAAGTCGCTATTAAATTTACTGCGCTGCCCGCCGCAGCGTCTCCACCACCGGGCGGCGCAGCACGTCGCGCAGGCCCCACCAACCGGCCGCCAGCGCCAGCAGCGCGCCGCTCAAGGACCCCAGCAGCGGCACCCAGAGCGAGACGATCCAGTCAAACTCGAACACATAGCGCGCCAGCGCCCAGCCGACCGCGCTGGCAACGATGGAGGCCAGAAAACCGGCCAGCAAGCCCACGCCGATCAGCTCGATCCGTTGCACCTGGCGCAGCAAGCTGCTTTTGGCCCCGACCGCGCGCATGATGGCAAATTCGCGGGCGCGCTCTTCGCGCGTGGCCGTCACGGCGGCAAACAGCACCACCAGGCCGGCCGCCAGGGTAAAGGCAAACAAAAACTCCACCGCGCCAATCACCTGATCCAGCACGCGCTGCACCTGCGCCAGCGTGGCCGTCATGTCGACGCTGGTGATGTTGGGAAAAGCGCGCACCAGCGTGTTGTCAAAACCAGGTGTGGCTGGCGCCTTGAAGGCGCTCATGAAGGTGCTGGGCACATCGGGCAGCGTACTCACCGGGTACATGGCAAAGAAATTGGCGCGCATCGAGCCCCAGTCCACTTTGCGCAGCGAAGTGATTCTGGATTGAATCTGCTGCCCGCCAACGTCAAAGTTCAGGCTGTCGCCGAGCTTGAGACCGAGTGTCTTGGCGATCCCTTCTTCCACGCTGATGGCGCCGGGCTCTTCTTCGATCCAGCGACCGGCAACCAAGTCATTTTGAGCCGGCTTCTTCGCGCTGTTGGACAGGTTGAACTCGCGGTCCACCAAGCGTTTGGCGCGGTCGTCGGCATAGTCGTCGGGCGTCACCGCTTTGCCATTGACCGCCACCAGGCGGCCGCGAATCATCGGATACCAGTCGAATTTGGCAACGCCCGCAGCGCGCAAAGCCGCCGCAAATGCATCGCCCTGCTCGGGCATGACGTTGATGACAAAGCGGTTCGGCGCATCGGCCGGCGTGGCCTGGCGCCAGCTGTTGATCAGGTCGGTGCGCAACAACACCAGCAGCACGAGCGCCAGCAAGCCGAGCGCCAGCGCACTCACCTGCACCACGGCATACGCCGGACGGGCTGAAATCTGCCGCATGGCCAGAATCACGGCGCGCGGCGCGGTGCGCTCGTTGACCACACGGCGCAGCAGCATGACCGCGCCCCAGCTCAACACCGCAAACAGCACGGTGGCCGCAGCAAAGCCCCCCACCGCAATCAGGCCGAGCTTGACATCACTGCTAGCCGCCAGCAGCAGCACAGCAAAACCGGCCACGCCCAGACCCAGCACGCCGATGGAAGCGGGCTTGAGGTTGCCCACATCGCGGCGGATCACGCGCAGCGGCGGCACCCGCGCCAGTTGCAGCACCGGCGGCAGGCCAAAGGCCAGCAACAGCGTCAGGCCCATGCCCAGGCCAAAAATCACCGGCCAAAAGCCCGCTGGTGGCAACGCCGCCGCCACCAGACCCGCCAACAGCAACACAAACGCGTAATGCACCGCGTAGCCAATGGCCACCCCGAGCGAACTGGCCAGCAGGCCAATCAGCGTGAACTCAAAGGCATAACTGGCGGCAATGCTGCGCTGGCTCAAACCCAGCACGCGCAGCATGGCGCAATCGTCGAGGTGCTTGGCCGCAAAACCACGCGCCGCCAGCGCCACCGCCACGGCGCTCAAGAGCGCCGCCAGCAAGGCAATCAGATTCAGGAACTTCTCGGCGCGCTCCAGCGTCTGCCCCAGCTCCGGGCGCCCGCCTTGCAACGACTCCACGCGCACGCCGCGCACCTGGGGCTTTTTGACCTCAAGCTGCGCCCAGTCGACAAACGCATTGACGCTTTTGTCGGCGCCAGCCACGGCCAGGCGGTAGGTCAGACGGCTGGCGGGCTGGATCAGTCCGGTGGCCGCTACATCGGCACGGTTGATCATGACGCGCGGCGCAAAATTCATGAAGCCCGCACCCCGGTCCGGCTCGCTGACAATAATTTTGGCAATGCGCAAACGGCTGTCACCCAGCAGCACGGCGTCGCCCATTTGGCCCCGGAGCGCGTCCAGCAAGGGCGCGTCGATCCAGGCCTCGCCGGGCTGGGGAATGGTGGCGGTGATGCTGCCGGGCTCACCCGGCTGGCTGCTGACCTGCAACTTGCCGCGCAGCGGATAACCGGGCTCCACTACCTTCAGCGCCACCAGTTTGCTGGCGCCACCCTGGTTTTCCGGCGCGCGGGCCATGGTCGGGAAAGCCAGCGTTTGCACCGCGTCCAGGCCCAGCGCGCGCGCTTTCTCCGTAAATGCAGCGGGGGTGGCGTTGTCGCTTGAAATGAGCGCATCACCGCCGAGCAGTTGCCGCGCATCGCGCTGCAGACCGCCCTTGAGCCGATCGGCAAAGAAGCCCACCGCCGTCAAGGCCGCCACCGCCAGCGTCACTGCCACGATCAGTAATCGAAGTTCACCGGAGCGCAGGTCGCGCCATAAAGAGCGAGCGCCCAGGCGCCAGAAAGAAATGTTCATGGCGCTACGTTAACGCACTCGCGGGCCGACTGCGGCAAGGCCTGCGCATTGCCCTGACACCAGCCCTCGGAATTGGCCTGCGGCAACAGGCCAGCGCCGTCGCGTTAACTCAGGCGACGGCCTGCGACCTGGCACCTGCCAGTGCCGGCTGCAGCAGCAAGCGCTCGGCGGCGCTGTAGCAAAGAAAACGCTTGTTGGTGGCGCGGCCGATGGCGCACAAGCCCAAGCGCTGTGCAACGTCATGGCCCATCTGGGTGATGCCGCTGCGCGACACCACAATCGGCACCCCCATTTGCGCCGACTTGATCACCATCTCGCTGGTCAGGCGGCCGGTGGTGTAGAACACATTGTCCTGGCCCGTCATCGCCTGCTCCGGCTCCATCCACATCCAGCCCGCGATGGTGTCAATCGCGTTGTGGCGGCCGACGTCTTCCACGAATACCAACATTTCTTCGCCCCGAAACAAGGCGCAGCCATGCACGGAACCGGATGATTTGTAGGTAGTCTCTTGCAGCCGGATGGCGTTCACGATGCCGTAGAGCTGCTGTTGCGTCAGCGTGGCCGCCGGCAGCACCAGGCTGTCGACCTCCGCCATCAGGTCACCAAACACACTGCCCTGGGCACAGCCGGTGGTAACGACGCGCTTGGCGGTACGGGCCTCTATGTCGCAGATGCCCTGGCGGGTTTTGACGGCGGCGGCGCCGACGTCCCAATCGACGGTAATGGATTCAATCTCCTGCACCGACTGCACCAAGCGCTGATTGCGCAAGAAGCCCAGCACCAGCAACTCGGGCTGGGCGCCCAGCGTCATCAGCGTCACCAGCTCGCGCTTGTCCACAAAAACGGTGAGCGCGCGCTCGGCCGGGATAGAGACCGTGTCAACCTCACCCCACTCGTTGGTCGCATTCACCTCGCGCGTCAGTGGCGCGCGGGCCTGGGTCAGATACGGCAGCAAGGTGCTCAGGGCTTCTTGGCCGGGGCAATGGCCGCCGCCGGCTCTTTGCTGCTGGGTGGGCTGGTGGCCGTAGCGGGCGGCGAATGCGCACCGGCAGCCTCCAGTGGCTTGGCAAGCTCAGCGGGCGCATAAGAAAAAGCGCCCGGATCGGCACAAGGCGGCATGGCTGCAGCGGGCTTGACGTCCTTGCCAGCGGCTTTGGCCGTCTGGAAGTAATGGGCTGCCACCTTGTCCTGCGCCAGGCAACTCTGGTAGGCGTCGACCTTGCCGCTCCAGGCCGCCTTGGCCGCCGCCTCGGCCGCTTTGGCTTTGGCCTCTTCCGATGGCGCGGGCAACTTGGCCATCACGGCAGTGCCCGCCAAGAGCAGGTTGCTGATCACGAGTATTTGTTTCAGTGGATGATTCATACAGACTTTCTCAAGCATCTCAAACTTGCACGGTTTGACCGGGAACCGGTGTCGGCGAACGCTGGGCCGGTATCTTGCCGCTCTTGATGTCTTCGAGCCAGAGCGCATGGTGCTCCTTGGCCCATGTCTCGTCCACATAGCCCGTCTTCATGCCCTGGTAAGCACCCTCGGTGCCCAGCGTGCCGAGATAAATGTGGCCCATGAACATGACAACCATCAGAATATTCGAGACCGAGTGCACCATGTGGGCCAACTGCATAGTGCTGCGTTCGTACCCGAGCCCGGGGATCAGCTTGTCCATCACCAGGCCAGAGCCGACCACAATCAGACCGAGCAAAAAGACACCGCCCCAGAACACGACCTTCTCACCGCCGTTGAACCGGCCCGACTTCACCTCCTCGCCTCCCAGCATGCCGCCGCCCTTGAGCAGCCAGTCCAGGTCACCCTTGGCCGGCAGGTTGTCACGCACGAAGGTGATGATCACAATCAGCAGCGAAACGGCAAACACGGGACCGGCAAAATTGTGCGCGTTCTTCAGCACGTAGGTCAGCCAACCAAACAAGGTTGTGCCCATGAGGGGCAGCAAGAAAAACTTGCCGAAGGCCATGACCAGGCCGGAAATAGCCAGGATGCTGAAAGCAATGGCATTGGCCCAGTGCGCCGAGCGCTCGAACGGCGTGAAACGCTCAAGCTTGCGGCCGGTCGGCTTTTCGTGCAGCTTGATGGTGCCGACACGCCAGTAAAAAATCCCAATGGCACCCAGCACAATCAGTACCAGCGCGCCGCCGTAAGGAATGATCCATTGGTTGCGTGTCTGTCGCCAGGCTTCCCCCGCATTGGTTAGGCGCGAGCCGGGGTATTGCACATAGGGCTGAATCAGCACGCCTGCCTCGGGTGCCTCGCTCTTGGGCAGGCTGCTGTAACCCGCCACGCCGGAGCCGACCTGACGCCACATCGGTGCGTTGTTGCCGGGCTGCACCCTGACGCGTTCGCCATTGGTTTGCGTGGCGTAACCGGGCTCCTGGCTGGCGTCGGGTTTGACCTCAAAAATATTCTGGCTTTTGATGGCCCCTGTCCCCGCGTCCGCAGGCGCTGCCTGCACGGCCGGGCCCGCAGCCGCTGTCTCAGGCGCAGGCGCAGGCGCGGTTTGCGCGCCAAGATTGCCTGAGAACAACACCAGCGTCAGCGCAAGAGCAGAGGCAATGGAAAAGGCATTTTTCATCATGGCCTCCTGCTCAGTTCATGCGGGTGTAGTCGTTCTGGCCGTACTGATTGCGGGCCTTCAGCTGCGACTCCCAACTGGCTTTGTCGCCCTGCTTCCAGTCTTTGTTGGCAAACGCCTTGCCGGTGCCTGTATAGGCTGAGGCGGCCTGCTTGTTGGTTTGCAGCGCTTGCGGCTTTTCACCGCAGGCGCTCAAGGCAGCCAGCGTCGCCATGGCAAACAATAGACGCTTCATGATTTCGCTCCTTCAGGGGCCGCAACGCCGGGCTGACCGGCTTGTTTGGAACCGTAGGCAGTGCCCCAGCCCCATACCTCGGCGCCCTTGCCGCGGTGCAGCACCCGGTTGCGGAAAATGTCAGCCACCACATCGCCGTCACCGGCGATCAAGGCCTTGGTCGAGCACATTTCAGCGCAGACCGGCAGCTTGCCTTCGGCCAGTCGGTTACGGCCATATTTTTCAAACTCGGCCTGGCTGCCATTGGCCTCGGGGCCGCCGGCGCAGAAAGTGCATTTGTCCATCTTGCCGCGCACACCGAACGTACCTTGCGACGGGAACTGGGGCGCGCCAAACGGGCAGGCATAGGCGCAGTAACCGCAACCAATGCAGACGTCCTTGTCGTGCAACACCACGCCTTCATCGGTGCGGTAAAAGCAGTTGACGGGGCACACTGCCATGCAGGGCGCGTCGCTGCAATGCATGCAGGCGACCGAGATTGATTTTTCGCCCGGCACGCCGTCATTCAAAGTGACGACCCGGCGCCGGTTCACCCCCCAAGGTACCTCGTGCTCGTTCTTGCAGGCGGTGACGCATCCGTTGCACTCAATGCAACGCTCGGCGTCACAAACAAATTTCATACGTGCCATATTTCACTCCTAATCAGTTGGGGACAGAGCAAAGTTCACTGCGTGTAACTCTTGGTCTGTCCCACAAGGCTTCAGGCCCGCTCGACGTTGCAAACGGTGGTCTTGGTTTCCTGCATCATGGTCACGCTGTCGTAGCCATAGGTAGTGCTGGTGTTGATGGCTTCGCCGCGCACAATCGGCGCCGCACCATTCGGGTAATAGGCCAGCATGTCGGCGCCCTGCCAACGACCGGAGAAGTGAAACGGCAGGAACACGGTATCGGGACCAACGCGCTCGGTCACCAGCGCCTGCACATTCATGCGCGCACCGGTGGGCGTTGACACCCAGGCCCGATCGCCATTGCGAATGCCCTTGTCAGCTGCGACCTTGGGGTTGATCTCGACAAACATCTCCTGCTGCAACTCGGCCAGCCAGGGGTTGGAACGGGTCTCTTCGCCCCCGCCCTCGTACTCGACCAAGCGGCCCGAGGTCATGATGAACGGGAACTTCTCGTGCACCTTGTCCGCAATATTCTTGTCCTGAATCGTCTTGTACAGCGTGGGCAAACGCCAGAACGCTTTTTTATCCTCATGGGTGGGGTACTTGGCCACCAGATCGGGGCGGATACCGTACAAGGGTTCGCGGTGCTGCGGGATCGCGTCCGGGAAGTTCCACACCACGGCGCGCGCCTTGGCATTGCCAAACGGGTGGCAGCCATGCACCTGCATCACCACACGCTGGATGCCGCCCGAGAGGTCGGTCTTCCAGTTTTTGCCCTCGGCGGCTGCCTTCTCCGCCTCGGTGAGATCTTCCCACCAACCCAGCTTTTTCAGCAGGACATGGTCGAACTCGGGGTAACCGGTGGTGAGGTCGGCGTTCAGCGAACAGGAACCGTCCTCGGCCAGCAGGTTGACACCTTCGCGCTCGACGCCGAAGTTGGCGCGGAAGTTGCCGCCGCCGTCCATCACGTGTTTGGAGGTGTCGTAAAGGTTGGGCGAGCCGGGGTGTTTGAGCGCGGCCGTGCCGTAGCAAGGCCAGGGCAAACCAAAATAGTCACCGGTGAAGTCGTAACCGGATTCCTTGTCTTTACCACCCTTGGCCCTGAGCGTCTTCACGTCAAACAGGTGCATGTTGCGCATGTGGGCCTTGAGGCGCTCCGGACTCTGACCGGTGTAACCAATGGTCCAGACGCCAGCGTTGATTTCACGCAGGATGTCTTCCGGCACGGGTTCGTCCATGCCGTGAATTTTTTGCATCTTGTAGTTCTTGGACAGTTCCTTGCCAAAACCGAGTTTGTCGGCAAACTGCTGCATGATCATGTGGTCGCTGCGGCTCTCCCACAGCGGCTCAATGACTTTTTCACGCCACTGCAAGGAACGGTTGGACGCCGTGACCGAACCGCTGGTCTCAAACTGGGTGGCCGCCGGCAGCAGGTACACCGCACGATTCGGGTTCAAATCGTCAGGCGTGCCGGGCATGGCAGCCATCGCCGCCGTAGCCGATGGATACGGGTCCACCACCACCAGCAGATCGAGCTTGTCCATGGCGCGCTTCATCTCCAGGCCACGGGTTTGCGAATTGGGCGCATGGCCCCAATAAAACACGCCGCGCAGGTTCGAGTCCTGGTCGATCAGTTCGTTTTTCTCCAGCACGCCGTCAATCCATCGCGACACCGTGATGCCGGGCTTGCTCATCATCGCCGGCGATGCAAACTGTTTTTTGATCCACTCAAAATCAACTCCCCAGACCTTGGCAAAGTGCTTCCAGGAGCCTTCCACAATGCCGTAATAACCGGGCAGTGAATCGGGGTTGGGGCCGACATCGGTGGCGCCTTGCACGTTGTCGTGGCCGCGGAAAATATTGGTGCCGCCACCGGACTTGCCCACGTTGCCGAGTGCGAGTTGCAGGATGCACGAGGCGCGCACCATGGCGTTGCCGATGGTGTGCTGTGTTTGGCCCATGCACCAGACCAGTGTGCTGGGCCGGTTCTCGCTCATCATTTTGGCGACGCGCAGCACCTGTTCTTCCTTGACGCCGCAGGCTTCTTCCACCTTGTCGGGCGTCCACTTGGCCATCACTTCGGCTTTGACCTTGTCCATGCCATAAACGCGGTCGTTGATGTACTGATTGTCTTCCCAGCCGTTGCTGAACACGTGGTACAGCACGCCAAACAGGAACGGAATGTCGGAGCCGGAGCGGATGCGCACAAACTCATCAGCCTTGGCCGCCGTGCGGGTGAAACGCGGGTCCACCACGATCATCTTGGTGCCGGTTTCCTTGGCGTGCAGCATGTGCAGCATGCTCACCGGGTGCGCCTCGGCCGCGTTGGAGCCGATATACAACGCGCACTTGCTGTTCTGCATGTCGTTGTACGAGTTGGTCATGGCGCCATAACCCCAGGTATTGGCCACACCGGCCACCGTGGTGGAGTGGCAAATACGGGCCTGGTGGTCGCAGTTGTTGGTGCCCCAGAAGCTGACGAACTTGCGCAGCAGATACGCCTGCTCGTTGTTGTGCTTGGAGGACCCCACAAAGTACACGCTGTCGGGGCCGCTGGCTTTTTTCAGTTCCAGCATGCGCTCGCTGATCTCGCTCAAGGCGGTATCCCAACTGATGCGCTGATATTTGCCATTGACCAGTTTCATCGGGTAGCGCAGGCGGAATTCACCGTGGCCGTGCTCGCGCAGGGCCGCACCCTTGGCGCAATGGGCGCCCAGGTTGATGGGTGAATCAAACACCGGCTCCTGACGCACCCAGACGCCGTTTTCCACCACGGCATCCACGGCGCAGCCGACCGAACAATGGGTGCAGACGGTGCGCTTGATCTCGATCTTGCCTTCACCAATGGCCACATCGCCCTGCGCCGCCTCTGCCTTTTTGACCAGCGTAAGCTGCGAGGCCGCCAGCCCGACGCCCACGCCCAGGCCGTCTGAGTTCGACAGTTCCAAGCCCCAGAATTCGTACATCCCCAATGTAATCAATCGGTTAGCGGCGTTATTTGAAATTCTTGTGGTGGCACGTTTTAGTCAATAAATCGTGTTTTCTTCAATTAAAGCTGTGTGATACAGTGGCGGCATGTTTGTCAAAGTCACCACCTCCGGTCCGCGCCGCTACGTCCAGCTTGTCGAGTCCTACCGGGATGACGCCGGGCGCGTGAAGAAGCGCACCGTGGCGACGCTGGGGCGCCTGGATCAACTCACCGGCGAGCTCGACTCCGTTATCGATGGTCTGCTCAAAGTGGCAGGCCGTGAGCCGGTTATTGCCCTATCCGGCGCGACACCTGTTGATGCCGCCGCTGGTGTTTCATTCGAGTCAGCCCGTGCCTTGGGCAATGTGTGGACTCTGACCGAAATCTGGAAAGAACTCGGTTTCTCGGATCTGCGCCGTGTCTTTCGGCGCACCCGCCACACCATTGATGTCGAGGCACTGATTCGCATCATGGTGCTCAACCGCCTGTGTGACCCCGACTCCAAACTGGGTGTCTTGCGCTGGCTGCAAACGGTGGCCTTGCCCGATATTGATCTCAAAGCACTCACCCACCAGCATCTGCTGCGCAGCATGGATGCGCTGATGGAGCAGCAGGATGCGGTGGACGATGTCGTCGCCAAATTGCTGCGCCCCTTGGTCGATCAAGACCTGTCGGTGGCGTTCTACGACATGACCACCATCCGCGCTGAAGGACTCGCCACCATGGAGGGTGATGTGCGCCAGTTTGGCATGGCCAAGGAGGGACTGATCGCTCGCCAGTTCATGCTGGGGGTAGTACAAACGAGTGAGGGTTTGCCCATCTATCACGAGGTCTTTGACGGCAATACGGCTGAGACCAAAACCCTGCTGCCGATCCTCAAAAAGGTGATGGACCGGTTTCCCAATCTACGTCGGCTGATCCTGGTCGCTGACCGTGGATTGCTGAGCCTGGACAATCTGGAAGCCTTGCAGGCGATCCGTCTGCGCCCGCACAGGGGGCAAGATCCGAGCAAGGGCCAGGCATTGGAATTCATCATCGCCGTACCGGGTCGGCGTTATCACGAGTTTGCCGATTTACTGGAGCCACTGCAGGCGCAGTGCGCCAAGACCACCATCGAGATCACGGGCGAAGTGGCCTGGAACGGTCTGCGCATGGTGGTGGCGCACGATCCGGCGACGGCGCTTGAACAGCATCAAAAACGCAAAGCCGCAATGGCCGAATTGGAAACCCAAGCCAAAGGCTGGGCGGGCAAGCTTGACGACCAAGACCAGGGAGCGAAGAAGCGGGGGCGCAAGCTCTCGGACAGTGGCACCAAGGCGCGTTTCTATCACGCGGTGCTGGAGGCTCATTTGGGCAAAATCATCAAGATTGACATGAAGGCGGAGCTGTTCAGTTACGCCATTGATGAGGATGCCCTGCGACTAGCCGAGATGATGGACGGCAAGCTACTGGTGGTGACCAACGTGCAGGACATGACGCCTGACAAAGTGATTGAGCGTTACAAGTCACTGGCCGATATCGAACGGGGCTTCAAGGTCTTGAAGTCTGAGTTGGAGATCGGGCCGGTTTATCACCGACTGCCCGAGCGCATTCGGGCTCATGCGTCGATTTGCTTTATGGCGCTGATCCTGCACCGGGTGATGCGCATGCGGTTGCGCTCGGCCAACACGGGTGTCACGCCGGAGCGGGCCTTGCAGTCGCTCAAACGAATTCAGCATCACCGCGTTTCCATCAACGGTGCGCCACCCCTGTGCGGCGTGTCTTCGATGACGACTGAGCAACATCAAGTGCTCACGGCATTGAGGGTTAAACAACCCAGCCAATTTAAACAACTCAGCCTCTTGTAGGGGCACGTTTTGAATTCATGGCCAATTAAATCATAGACTTACGTCATTAACTGTCGAACTCGGGTGGCCGGAGCGACGCAAAAACGCACGTCGGTCCATCGTGGGCAGCGCCTGCGACAAGCCACGACGCAGACTGTGCACAAATGGGGAACGGGCAACGGGGTCAGAGGGACCGGATTTTCTGGTCAACAACATGGGACTCTCCAAGGTCGGCGTGATTCAGGACTGAATCAGCGTAGGTCGATGTGAGGGGGAGACTCAGACGCGCGTGGTCTGGTAGTACTTCTGGACGTGCGCGCTCAGGGTATAGCCACCGCCCTTTTCAGGCGCTGGCTTCGGCGACGCTGCCAGCGGCGCCGGATTTTGCGTCTTCAACCAGCCAACCGACGCGACGGCAGCACCGGCCACGGAGGCCGAAAGAAAAAATCCGCGACGGGACGATTTGGGTGGGTTGTTGGGCATGCTGCTCTCCAAGTTACGCTGTCTGTTATGCAATCATTTGCATAGCCTATGTAATGCACTTGAACTTACCATGACCATTCTCAAAATGATACGTTTGACAGACTAGGGAAAACACCAACGCTGGCCCGATACCTATGAACTGCCCCCCGCGTCATTCCAGCATGTCAAACCCCTGCGTCTCCACCGCCACAAAGGCGCGGGTCAGCTCGGCCAGCGCCGCGTAAAAACGCGCTTTGGGGTGCTGTTGCAGATCGTCACACAGCGCCAACACCCAGGGCTGCAGGTAGGTTGTAAAGAAGGCGCGCTGGCGCGTCAGGTTGGCCACCGCCACATCCTCGCCGGCAATCAGGTAGCGCATCACCTCGCACAGGTAGGCGATGTGGTCTTCGGTATCAAGCATGGCGTCACCGCGCGCCAGCCCCAAGCTGTTCAACTCGGTGCGCAGGCGCGCCAGCGGCTTTTCGTTGAGGAAGCCGCTCAGAAAATGGGACGCGTACAGGTAGACCTCGGGCTTGCCGACGCCGCCAAACAGGGCGTTGTATTCATCTTGAATCGCGCCATCGCTCATCTCGCGCGCCAACCCCACCAGGGCGCGCCAGGGCTCTTCCAGAAAAGCCCCAGCCGCTGGCGCCTCGGTCACGGCCAGACGCAGTTTAGCTACCAATTCAGTAGCTGGTGGTGCATAGTACATAAGGGCTAGAAGCCCATAGAGCTCTGAACGGGCGGTTTCTTCGTCAAGCGCACTGCTGCGCAGCATTTCTGGAGTTGGCAACATGGTCAGAGGTCGGTGATTTTGGTTTCGTGCTCGGCCGAATAAATGTCGATGACGCGGCAGTCCGCGCACATTTTCAAGCGGGCAAGCGCATCGCCCTGAAACATGCTGTGGCTGGCCAGTTTGCCAACCATGGCTTCAATCGCCTTGAGCGTGCCAAACGGTTTGCCGCAACGCACACAGGCGTAGGGCTGCATCGCGTTGAGCACCACCGCTTCCGTGCGCTGCGCACTCAGGCTTAAGCGCGGCAGGAGCGTCAGGGCTTGCTCGGGGCAGGTCTTGACGCACAAGCCGCACTGCACGCAATTTTTCTCAATGAACCGCAGCTCCAGTGCCTGCGGGTTGTCTTGCAGGGCGCTGGACGGGCAGGCGTTGACGCAGCTCAGGCACAAGGTGCAGGCGTCTTTGTTGATGACGAGAGCCCCCAGCGGCGAGCCGGTGGCAGGCAGCGCAACCACGTCGGTTTTAACCGGCGCATGGTCGATCAAATGGCTAAGCGCCAGCTCCAGCGTGGCACGCTTGTCAGCCTGCACCGCAAAGCCTGCCGTGCGGCCAACCGTCTGCGCCGGGGCCGCCTGCAAGTCCTGGTCGAGCGCGGCCAAGTCGCGCGCGTCCTTGACCTGGAGCAGGCGGAAATGCTCGCCCTGGTAGCCCAGCCCCGACAGAATGGCCTGCGCCACCGCCATCTGGCCCTCGAGTGCCACACGGTACTGCGGCGCTTCTTCATCCGTCAGCAGCACCCACAGCTGCGACGCACCATAACAAATGGCAGACAGCCAGACCTCCAGCCCCAACGATGAGGTGTGCCACAGCGCCAGCGGCAGGACCCGGGCCGGTACGCCATGCGTGCCTGTTTTGCTGGCACGCTCGAGCTGCGCGGCGCGCCCCAGATCGCCCAGCAAGCGCGCCCCCGCGCCCTGGCTGTGCAGCAGCAGCGCGGCATGCTTGCCGCCACTGCGGCTGTAGGTCGCCAGCAAGGTCTTGAGCTTGACACCCTGATCGCTGGCGCGTGGATAGGCGAAGCTCATGGCGCCGGTCGGGCATACCGTGCTGCAGGTGCCACAGCCAATGCACAAATTCGGGTTGACCTTGATCTGCTGATGCCTGCGGTCGCTTTCAATCGCCGAGGCCGAGCAGACGTCGATGCAGGCGGTGCAACCGGTTTTCTCGTTGCGACTGTGCGCGCACAGCTTGGGCTTGTACGCAAAAAAGCGCGGCTTCTCGAACTCGCCAACCAGGCTGCGCAGCTGCAGCAAGGTCTTGAGCTCACGCCCATCCCAGCGCAAATAACCCTGCGGCAAGGCGTGCTGGCTGAAGGCGGACGTGGCGCGCAAATCCAGCACCAGATCGAAGGTTTCGGTGACGGTTTCGGACGCGCGATTGAAATCAATCGCCCCGGCCACCTGGCAGACCTTGACGCAGGCGCGATGGGCCTGGCAGGCGTTCAGGTCAATCTGGTAATCCAGCCCGATGGCGTCTTCCGGGCAGACCGCCAGGCAGGCGTTACAGCGTGTGCATAAATCCAGATCAATCGGATTACTGCGCAGCCACTGGAGTTCAAACGCCCCCAGCCAGCCGCTCAAGGTTTGAATCTGCCCACCCAGCACCGGGTAACGCCGCTCCTGCGCCGCGCCCGCGTCGCGTGCGCCTTGCGTGAACAAGGTCACGTCCAGCGTATCGCCCAGCAACTCGGCAGCGCGTTCAGCCGCCCCCAGCTCGCCAATGATCAACAGCCGCCCCGCGCTTTTATACGTCACCGTCGCCACCGGTTGGGGCTGTGGCAGATGCGCCAGCGCCAGCAGCGCGGCAATTTTGGGGCTGGCATGCGCTGCGTCCCGACTCCAGCCGCCGGTTTCGCGGATGTTGACGAAGCGCAGCGGTGCAGAGCCAGAGCCCGCACGGGCAGCCCCCGACGGCGCACCATTTGCCTGCTCGGCCAGTTCGACGAACAGCCGCTGTTCCTGGGTGCAAGCCACCACCAGGTCTTCGCCGGTCTGCACCGCCTTGAGAAAAGCGCCAGCCTCGCGGCGGCACAGGGTGGAATGCAGCGTCAGGTTTTCATTCAGTGCCGCGCCGAGAGTCCTGGCGTCCAGCGGCATGGTTTGGTTGCAGTCGCAAATCAGTGTGGTCATGGTCTGGGCCCGGCGCTTGGGGCTGGTTTTCGATGGAGGGTTCAACACCGGTTTGCGGTGGCTGGGTTGACTGTGGCACGGAATCGGCGCTGCGGCTATCGGCATCATCCCCTAGTGGCGGGGGCTGATTCTTCTCTTCTTCAAACAAGTTGAGAAATTGGGCGCTGGCCATCTGCCGCAGCATGGACTGCGGCAGGGGATCAGGCTGGGAATAGTCGTCAATGTAGATGTCCAGCCGGTCCATCACGTTGTAGTGCGGGTCGGTAAACAGCTTTTTCATGGCGGCGTTGCGCACCTCGGGGGAGACACCGCGCGCGACAAAGGGCTTGAAATCGGATTCACCGGTGAGCCGCTGCACATCGTCGAGCGACAGCGGCGACGGGGCCAGCGCTGGACCCGTGTGCGTTCCATCAATCACTGAACCGTTCGGGCTGAGCTTGGCCGGTCGTGCGCTTGAGGACTGGTCGAAGCCTTCGAGCCCTTCGACAAGCTCAGTACGAACGGAGACGACTTTGTCAGTCACCACGGAGGCGTCAATCACATCCGAAGCGGGTGGTGTGACCGGCTCCTCCAGCGCTTTACCCGCGCGCTGCGCCTGCTTGCGCTGCGACCAGCGGCCCAGAAAACCCTCAGCCATGCCCGCCCCCTGCTTTCTTCTCGGTACTGATCGCTGCAGGCTGGCCAAAGCGATCGGTCAGGGTGCGGAAACTCTCGGGCCGCTTGCGCCGTTTGGGCTCAACCACATGATGTTCATCCACGAATGCCTGCAACCACGCCACCACCGGCGCGGGGGCTGGCACCTGCTCCACCGTCTCCTGCGCGTCGAGCCAGCGCCCGGCGTCGTAATAACTCAGGCTCACCATCTCGGGCTTGGCGATCGGCTCATCTGTGATGCCCGGCTCTTCTTCCATGCGCCACAGCACAAACCAGCCCGGCGCTTGCGTGGTCACGTTGAGGTGGTAGCCCTCGGCATCGTCTTTGAACAATTCGACCCTGTAGCCCGGATGCAGCCAGCGTTCTTCGCTCTCATTTTTATAAAGCAGACGCGGCACGTCACCAAAGCGGTCTTCGTGGGGCACCACATCCGCCAGCACCCAGCGCCAGGGCTGCCAGTGGCTGGATGGACCGGTGGTCCGCTCGCGCCGCATGACGACAGCGACTTCAAGGGTGGGCCGAAGGTTGGACATAAGACTCGCAATGTAACGGATTAGCGCAATAACGACTGCCTCACGCATGGATGTCGACGGCGCTGGACTGGCATGACGTTCGATCTGGGCTTGCCGAGAGGGGGTCATCCTGCACGCCACGGCGTCGGGCTGCGCCAAGTAGGGAAAGGCCGGCCCCTGCACCCGGCAATACCAGCGCCGCCCCCGAGCGGGTTCGCGCAGAGCCAATCCAAACTAACGTCGTTGCTGGCGCTCTTCTGCCCCACGCCTGGGCGGGTTGCCGTCATCTTCCCCGTCCCTGAGCTTGCGGGCACCGGGAGGGGGTCTGGGGCCGCGCGGCTGCGCGGTGGGATCCGCTTGGGCTTGATGCGGTGGTGACTGTGGCCCAGGAGCCGCAACCGGTGCAGCGGGCGCAGTCTGCGACGCTGGTAAGGCGGCCACTGCGGGCTGTATGGCTCTTGGCGCTGGATTGGGCGGCGCTGGCTGAGGCGGTGGAACTGGCAGCACTGGCATCGGCGGCGCCATTGTCGGAGCGGCCAGTCTTTGCTCTGGCGCACGCTGCCGGGGAGCCGGCATCGGGGCCGCGCTGGCTGGTCCATTAGCTGTCGGGCTCGGTGGCGGGAAAGGTCGTGGGTCAGGTGGGGCACCCCGCCGCTCACTGTCAAGTGGTTGCGGCCAGCGACGCGACTCAGGCGAACGCATGACGGGTCGCGGCCAGGGGACTGGATTCGGCACAACTTGGGGCGGCGGTGCCCCTTGCGGGCTCGCGGGTGCCACCAGCGCAGGAGCCACCTGCGGCGCGGTGCGGTGGCCCGGCGGGCGCTCAAACCCACGAACCAGCGGTCTTTCACCCGGAGCACCAGCGCCACGCACGCTGCGCTCGGTCGGCGCTACCGGCGGCACAAGCGCCAGCGGCGCGTTGGAAAACGTTGCGGGTGGCAGCCGCACCGTCGCCCGATGCACCGGCTGCGACTGCACAAAGGTGTTCGTGGGCACGGCGACGACGGCGCCGGGCACGCGCCGGTTTCGGTAATCCTCGTGGCGCAGGTCCTCGCTGTTGCGGCTGCGGTGACTGTCGTAACTGCGGTTGATGTCGTTGATGTGGACCACCGTGTTGCTGCGGTTGACTCGGTCAAAATAGCGGCGACTCACCGGGAAGGCGGGTCGATAAACCTCGCGCGGCGCCAGCGGGAACCAGGCGACGCCGCCAACCGGGCCACTCGACAACTGCAGGCGGAAGTTGTCGCCACCGACAAACATCACCAGCGCCGGCGCGTAATAGGCTGGTTCATGCAGCGGGCCCGGCACCCAGGCCCAGCCACCCCTCAAATGGGCCCAGCGGCCGTAATGAGATACCGCAAAGCCCCAGGGCGCGTCATCAACCCATGTCCAACCCCAGGGGTGGATCCAGGCCCAATGGCCGTCGCGGTAAGGCGCCCAGCCCACCGCCACGCGATGGGGCGTCCAGACCGGGCCGTAGCTCACATCATCAATCCAACTGCCGTTGGCATCGAGATCCTGGTAACCAATCACGTCAGGCGATACATAGCGCGCGGAGCGCGAGTTGGCGAACGCACGGTCGCGACTGAGCGCCCACTGGTCGAATTCGTCCAGCGGCGGCGCGTTCAGATAGTCGTAGGTGCGCAAGTCGGGCCCATCGAAGCGATACGCCTGGCGCGCATCAACCGTATAGGCAGTTCCTTGTCCAAGCACTTCGGCCTGGCCCGCGCGCACGATGACATCAGTCGCCGCGCTGTCCGGGTCAACGGCAATGCGGTAGTCACCGGCTTGGTGCAATGTCAAGACCAGATTCGGGGCGTGGACTTCGATTAGTTGATCAGGCGCCAGGCGCCGCACGCGCAGGCTCAAGGTACCCTGGGTCAATTGCAGCTGAGTGACTCGATCGTCGAGATTGAGAACGGACAGGCTGGTGTTGGCGTTCAAACGAATCATGGTGCCGCCAAGTTCGACCTCGGCGCGCGCGAGGCCATCGACCCACAGGCGGTCGCCCAGGGTTAACGGTCGATTCACCGTGGCGTCAACCCAGTCGTTCTCACCGGCGGGGGAGAAACTGACCGTACCCAGCGTATAGGCCAGACGCGCAACACGCGACGGCGGGTCCGCACTGGCGGCGCCAGCAAAGAACACGGCTGCAACACCGATGAGAAAGGTGACAACGTGAAATCCGAGAGAAGGTCTCTTCATGACGAATCCTTTTGAATCAGCAGGCGGCTGCAAGCGCTAAGCCGCCACAGACCACGAAACGGCGTCTGTGCCCGTCGCTTGCTTTGCAGCTATAACGCGGCGCACACCGGTTTCGACATGCTCAATTACGATTGGTTTCAAAAAGCGTCAACAACAGAGACAACGCCGGAGTCGTTGCCGTTTCAGCGACGCTTCACGTATTTTTTGAAATCTTGATGGACGGAAACTTGGAAGAAAAGTCTTTGTTTTTTGCCGCAATCGACACGGCCACCTTGCGCGCCACCGCCTTGTAAATGCCTGCGACGTCACCGTCGGGGTCGGACACCACGGTCGGCTTGCCGGTGTCGGCTTGCAGCCGAATCTGCATGTCCAGCGGCAAGGCGCCCAGGTAGTCCATGCTGTAGTCAGCCGCCATTTTTTTGCCACCATCGGCACCAAAAATGTGTTCGACATGGCCGCAGTTGCTGCAGACATGCACCGCCATGTTTTCCACAATGCCCAAAATTGGCACGCCGACTTTCTCGAACATCTTGATGCCTTTTTTGGCATCCAGCAGGGCAATGTCCTGCGGCGTGGTGACGATGACCGCGCCGGTCATGGGCACGCGCTGGCTCAACGTCAACTGGATGTCGCCGGTGCCGGGGGGCATGTCGACAATCAGGTAATCCAGATCGCGCCAGTTGGTTTGGCGCAGCAGTTGCTCCAGCGCCTGCGTGGCCATCGGGCCGCGCCAGATCATGGCCTCGTCTTGCGCCACCAGAAAACCGATCGACATGACCTGCACGCCATAGTTTTCCAGCGGGTCCATCGTCTTCCCGTCTTCACTCTCGGGGCGACCCTCAATGCCCATCATCATCGGAATGCTGGGGCCATAAATATCAGCATCCAGCAGGCCGACACTGGCGCCCTCGGCGGCCAACGCCAGCGCCAGATTGACCGCCATCGTGCTCTTGCCGACGCCGCCCTTGCCGGAAGCCACTGCCACAATGTTCTTGACTTTGGGCAGCAATTGCACGCCGCGTTGTACCGCATGCGCTGCAATTTTCGTCGTGACGTTGACCGAGACGTTGTTGACGCCGGCCACCGCTTTGGCCGCCGCAATCAGCGCCTTGCGAAATCCAGGAATCTGGCTTGCGGCCGGGTAGCCGAGCTCCACGTCAAACGCGACATCACCGTCGGTGAGGGTCAAGTTTTTGATGCACTTGGAGGCGACAAAATCGACTCCGGTATTGGGGTCAAGCACACTCTTGAGTGCGTCCATCAGCGTCTGTTCTGTCAAATTCATTAATTTCTCCTGAGCCGCGTAGTCTACCGAAGACCGTTTTAACCCTGTGTGGCTGGGCGAATTCGCGCAACGGTGCCCGGTCATGCGACATGACGCCTCAAGATAACTGTCAGGCCAATGTACGCAAGCGTACAGACCATATCTTGACAACTTCCTAACATTTGCGCTGCGGGTCACAAGGTGGCTCACAAGCGTTGAAATTTGTTTAACTACTCTGGGAATCCATCATGAACAAGAACCAAGTCCAAGGCACCGTGAAAGACGTCGCAGGCAAGATCCAGGAGGAAGCCGGCAAACTGGTCGGCAACAAGGAGCAGGAAGCCAAGGGAATCCATAAGCAAGTCGAAGGCAAGGCAGAAAGGCGCCTCGGTGACGTGAAGGAAGTCGTCAAAGATGCCAAGCAAGCGGTGAAGGACGCTGTCCACAAGCGCTAAGCCATGGCTGCACGCAGCCGCTTGGCTGCGGCATCGCCAAAGATCGGGCCTCAACCAAGGCGTTGAGGCCAATGGCGTCGGCAGAGCCGGGCCCGGGCAGCGCAGTGCAACTGCAGCCGACTAAAATCAAAGCCTGTCTTTGAAAGCCCTGCTGCCATGCCACGCCAACTCTTCGTTACCACCGCCCTGCCCTATGCCAACGGCAATTTCCACATTGGCCACATCATGGAGTACATCCAGGCCGACATCTGGGTGCGCTACCAGCGGATGATGGGCAACGCGGTGCATTTTGTCTGCGCCGATGACTGCCACGGCGCGCCGATCATGATTGCGGCTGAAAAAGCAGGCAAGACGCCGCAACAGTTTGTGGCCGATATCGCGGCTGGCCGCAAGCCCTATCTGGACGGCTTCCACATCGGTTTTGACAACTGGCATTCCACCGATGGCGTGGAGAACCACGAGCTGGCGCAGGCGATCTACATCGACCTGAAGGCCAACGGCTTGATCACCACGCGCGTCATTGCCCAGTTTTTCGACACCGAAAAGAACATGTTCTTGCCGGACCGCTTCATCAAGGGCGAATGCCCCAAGTGCGGCGCCAAGGACCAGTACGGCGACAACTGCGAGGAATGCGGCGCGGTGTACAGCCCGACCGAGCTGAAGAATCCGTATTCGGCCCTGAGCGGTGTCACGCCGGTGCTGCGCGACTCGGAACATTACTTTTTCAAATTGTCCGACCCGCGCTGTGTGGCGTTTCTGGAAAAGTGGACACAAGGCAGCAATTCACAGGGCCAGGCGCACCTGCAGGGCGAGGTCTACAACAAGATCAAGGAATGGCTGCTGCCCGATGCCGAGGGCAAGCGTGACCTGGGCGACTGGGACATCTCCCGAGACGCGCCCTACTTCGGCATCGAGATTCCCGATGCGCCGGGCAAGTATTTTTATGTCTGGCTCGATGCGCCTATTGGCTACCTGGCTTCGCTGAAAAACCGCTTCATCAAGCTGGCGGGAGACGTCACGCTGGGCGCACACAATTACGACGCCTTCCTGGCCGACCCAGCCACCGAGCAGTACCACTTCATCGGCAAGGACATCATCACCTTTCACACGCTGTTCTGGCCCGCCATGCTGCATTTCAGTGGCCGCAAAACGCCCAATGCGATTTTTGTGCACGGCTTTTTGACCGTCAACAGCGAGAAGATGAGCAAGAGCCGCGGCACCGGCCTGGACCCGCTCAAATACCTGAGCCTGGGCATGAACCCCGAGTGGCTGCGCTACTACCTGGCGACCAAGCTCACTAGCCGCAACGAAGACGTAGAGTTCAGCCCGGAAGACTTCATGGCGCGCGTCAACAGCGACCTGGTCGGCAAATACATCAACATCGCGTCACGCGCGGCCGGCTTTCTGGCGAAACGCTTTGGCGGCCAGCTCGGCGCTATCTCTGACGATGGCACGGCGTTGCTGACCCAGATTCAGATCGAGCGCACCAGCATCGAGCAGCTCTACGAGGCACGCGAATTTGCCAAGGCGCTACGCGAGACCATGCTGCTGGCCGACCGCGTCAATGAATATGTGGATGCCAACAAGCCCTGGGAACTGGCGAAACAAGCCGACATGGAAACCCGTTTGCACGATGTGTGCACGGTTTGCATTGAGTCCTTCCGCGCACTCACGGCTTACCTCAAGCCGGTGTTGCCGCAACTGGCCACACAGGTGGAGGCGTTCCTGAAGATTGAGCCTTTGAGCTTTGCCAGCGTCAGCCAGCCCTTGGGCGCCGGCCACGCCATTGGCAACTACCAGCACCTGATGCAGCGCGTCGATATCAAGCAACTTGAAGCATTGTTTGAGCCTGCAGCCCCCGTGGAACCTTCGCAGACAGCTATTGAATCAATAGCACCAGGCGGCGAGACCCTCGCCCCGGTGATCGGCATCGATGACTTCAGCAAGATCGACCTGCGCATTGCCCGAATCGTCAACTGCGAGGCCGTGGCGGGCTCCACCAAGCTCTTGCGACTGACGCTGGACGTGGGCGAAGCGACGACGCGCAACGTGTTCTCCGGCATTGCCAGCAGCTACCAGCCGGAGCAGCTGATCGGCAAACTCACGGTGATGGTGGCGAATCTGGCGCCACGCAAAATGAAGTTCGGCATCAGCGAGGGCATGGTGCTCGCCGCCAGCCATGCCGATGAAAAAGCAACGCCCGGCATTTACGTGCTCGAGCCCTTTGCCGGCGCCCAGCCGGGCATGCGGGTGCATTGAGGCGCGTGAAATTCCCGTCCTCATGGCTACGCTCCATTCCTTGAAGCCCGATCATTCTGGCGTTCAGGTTTGACCACCCACCGCGAGCGCGTCGCCACGCACCTCGCCATCTTGGGGGGACAAGGCTGGGGCGTTTGCTTGCCCCAAACCCATGTCACACTTGAACCCGTGCGGTTGAAGTTCCTATCCGTCGTTTTAAACAACTCGATGGTGGGCGACAGGCAGTGTCAGAACGGCGCGCAAGCCACCTGCTGGCGAATCGCTGAGTGCCACACTGCCACCATACAAGCGCGCCAAGTCATCCACAATCGCCAAACCCAAACCGGAACCGGGCACTTGCTCGTCAGCACGCACGCCGCGTTGCAGCACCACCTCTCGCTGCGCAGGTGCCAGCCCTGATCCATCGTCATCGATGGTTATGACCAACCCGTGGCCCTGCACATGGGCATTCACATCCACACGATGCTCCGCCCATTTGCAGGCGTTGTCGAGCAAATTGCCCAGCATTTCCTGCAGATCTTGGGCCTCCCCCCGAAAAGCGACCTCAGCCGCCACCGGCCCAAGCTGGACACACAGCGCGCGCTCAGCATGAATGCGCTGCATGACCCGCACCAAACCAAGAACGACTGGCAACACTTCGGTTTTGGTGCCGTGCAGTCGACTGGCGGCGGCGGACTGCGCGCGAGTGAGGTGATAGTTCACCTGTTTGCGAGCAATCTCAACCTGCTCGCCAACCAGATGCGCCAACGCGGCGATGTCGCTGCCCGGCCGTTGGGCTGCGTTGGCCAGCACACTCAGCGGTGTTTTCAGCGCATGGGCCAAATTGCCCGCATGGGTGCGGGCGCGAGTCACCACGTCTGCGTTTTGAGCCAGCACTTGGTTGAAATCGTCAATCAAGGGCTTGACCTCAATCGGAAACTCGCCATCCAGGCGTTGGGCTTGGCCGCTGTGCACTTGTCCCAAGGCACGACGCAACGCACGCAGCGGTGCCAGCCCCACCCACACCTGCACCCCAGCGGCCACCACCAACCCAACCGCCAGCACCG
>NZ_JAAFHA010000056.1:0-14888 GCF_010365055.1 Rhodoferax sp. | reverse complement strand
CAACCGAAACGTGGCCGGTGCCTGGCCCGGCGTGTCATCAAATTGCACCGTGCGCTGCACCGCATTGAGCCACTGCCCTTGTGGCCCGGCAATGTGAACATGGCTTGAATCCCCCGCCCCAGCCACGACCGAGGGCAACACCAGCACATGGTCCCAAAGTGAGCGCGAGCGCAAGATCCCCACGGCGACCGTGCCACCCGCCACTCGGTCAATTTGCCAGTAATAACCCGAAAAAGGCAGCGTCAGGTGCGGATCACTCAACGCCTGCTGCAGCATGGGGGTGTTGTGGACATCCACGGTCAGCTGGGCGGTCAGTTGATCCAGATGACTGGTCAGCTCGGCCTGAAACTGGGTTTGCACATGCTGGCGAAACAGGCTGCTCAAACCCCAACCTGCCACAACGATCGACGCGGCAATCCAGAACAGGGTGCCAAACAGCAGGCGAACCCGCAGCGAGCCACGCAAACTGACCCAATTCATGCCACCACAGCCAGCCGATAACCCAAACCACGCACCGTTTCGATCATGCCCGCAGGCAGTTTTTTGCGCAGTCGCCCGATGAAGACTTCCACCGTGTTCGAGTCCCGATCAAAGTCCTGGGCGTAGATGTGTTCAACCAGCGCCGTGCGGGACACCACTTCGTCCTGATGGTGCATCAAATACGCCAACACCCGGTATTCATGGCTGGTCAGCACCAGCGCTTGACCCGCCAATGTCACCCGGCTGTTGCGGGTGTCCAGACTCATCGTGCCGCAAGTCAATTCGGCGCTGGCGTGGCCGCCCGAACGACGTATCAAGGCACGCAGGCGGGCCAGCAACTCTTCCATATGGAAAGGTTTGGCTAGGTAGTCGTCGGCACCGGCATCAATACCGGCCACTTTTTCATGCCAACCATCTCGTGCGGTCAGTATCAGCACAGGTATGGTCCGCCCCGCCGTCCGCCATTGGCGCAACACCGACAAACCATCCATTTTGGGTAGACCCAGGTCCAACACCACCGCATCATAGGGTTCGGTATTGCCCAAGTGGTGGCCATGAACACCGTTGTCCGCCAAATCCACGGCGTAGCCAGCTGCACCGACGCCGTCGGCGAGTTGAATGAGCAACTTGGGCTCGTCCTCCACGATCAAGATACGCATGGCAGAAACTCTCGGCTCAGTGTGTGGCGGGGCAATGCAGGTGCCTCACCATGTTAATCCTTGCGCTTGCGGCGTATCAGATCACCGGTTTTGGCATCTATTTGGAGTTTCAGCCGCGTGCCACCCGTTGTTAGCACTTTGATCTTGTAGACCCAACGCACCACACCATGGTCTTTGTCGCGGTCCAGTTCTACATCCAGCACTTTGCCCGCATGTTCGCGCTCCACACGCTCAAGGATGGTGGCCAGTGGCAGTACCTCACCCGACTGCAGGGCTTCGCGGGCACGGTCATGGTCATGGTCACTGTCAGCCCAGGCCCCAGCGCTGTACCCCATCAGCACACACGCCCACAGCACCACACCCCACAGCCGCCAAAAATGGCTGGGTAAGGGCAATCGCTGTTGATGACAGATGGATTCGGCGTGCTGCATAAGTCCACTTTATAACGGGTTGAACATGAACGCCAGATGAACGCGAGGTTCACCTTGCATTCAGAAAGCGCTAGGCACAGTACAGGCCTTCACCACTTCATCACCCCCTCAAGGAGCCCACCATGCCATACAAATTCAGCACCGCTTTTATTGCCTGCATCCTCGCCTTCGGCCTGAGCGGCATGGCCCTGGCAGGCCCCCGCGAGGACCTGCTGGCGCAATACGCCAGCGCAGCCAAAGCGGCCAACCCTGCGTTCAGTGGGTTTTCTGCGCGGCGTGGTCAAACCCTGCACACCCAAAAATTCACCACAGGCAAGCCAGACAGCCCAAGTTGCACCAGTTGCCACGGAACCAACCCGCGCACTGCGGGCAAAAACGCCACCGGCAAAGTGATTGACGCGGTAGCCGTGTCCGTCACGCCCACGCGTTACACCGACGCCTCCAAGGTTGAGAAATGGTTCAAGCGCAACTGCAACGAAGTGATCGGACGCGACTGCAGCGCCACTGAAAAAGGCGACTGGCTCACCTACGTGACGAGCCTGTAATAACCCTGACTTTGAAGGAATACCCCAATGAACCTGCCCTACCGTCCCATGGCCCTGATTCTGGTGGCCGTCAGCTTTTTCGCCATTGTGCTGGGCCGTGCCCAAGCCGGTGGCGGACACTTTTACACACCGGTGGCTGACGCTGTGGTCAAAGAAGAGTGCGCCAGCTGCCACCTGGCGTTTTCGCCCGCGATGCTACCGGCCAGTTCCTGGAAACGCATGATGGGTGACCTGCAAAACCACTTTGGTGAGGATACCAGCGTCGACGCCGCCACCGCCGCCGCCATTACGGCCTACCTGACCGCCAACGCCGCAGACACGGGCGGGCGCAACTTCAGCAGCAAACTGTTGCGCGGGGTGTCGTTTGCCAGCGCGCCGCAACGCATCACCGAGTTGCCCAAATGGGTCGACGAGCATGGCAAGGTGCCCGCTTGGGAATGGAAACACAAAGACGTGCGCTCCAAATCCAACTGCCTGGCCTGCCACCGTGACGCTGAACGCGGCTACTACGACGAATGACCTGAGCCAGCTCACAGCGCAACAACCGAGCCGCCAAGAGGACATTAAGCAGCCTTGCGGAACATAGTCCCACTGCTGCACAAACCATCTTTTTTAACCAAAGTGCACACCATGAATCCATCTTTCTCCCTCTCCACCCTGTGCCTGGCTGGTTGCCTGCTGGCTGGTGCCGTCACACTGACACCTGCTCATGCAGACGACGACACCCGTTGGCGTGATACCGGCGCCGTGCTGAGCGTGCCACAAGTGCTGCAAAAGCTCGACGCTGCGGGCTACCGCAACATCGAAAAAATTCAGCTCAAGCGCGGCAACTACGCGGTACGTACCACTGGCCGCGACGGTGAGCGCGTCAAGCTGCATGTCAACGCGCAAACCGGTGACATCCTCGGCCAGCGGGACTCCCAAAAAACCGACGATCGCGCTGGCAGCAAGTTTCAAAAATTGATGGGCAATTGCAATGAGCGCCGTTGCCGTGATGACCTGGTGCGCCCACCCGGTGCTGCGCCAGCTGTCAAGCCCTGAGCCTTTGATCCGTTCCCCACCCCACCCAACGCCCCCAGAAAACTGTCATGAAAACCTTGATTTTGAGCCTGTTGTCACTTGTCACCCTGGCCTGGGGCTGGGAGGTTTTCTCAAGCGTTGCCCCCGCAGGGGCCAGCACATGGTGGGTGGCGCGCCAGGAGGCACTGCACCTGAGTGGCCTGCTGTCTGTGGCCATGATGTCGCTGGTGATGTTTTTGGCCACCCGCCCGGCATGGCTTGAAACCCCGCTGGGCGGCATGGACCGGATTTACCGCACCCACAAGTGGGCCGGGATCACGGCTGTGGCTTTTGCCGCCGCGCATTGGCTGATCGAGATGTCTGGCGACATCCTCAAAGCCATGGTGGGTCGCGAGGGACGGGTTGGCAAAGAGAAATTCACCGGTTTTCTGGAAGTGTTGCGCGATCTGGCCGAAGACATGGGCGAATGGGCCATCTATGCCGTTTTGGCCATGCTGGTCATCACCTTGTGGAAGAAGTTCCCCTACCGCGCCTGGCGCATCCTGCACCAGGCCATGCCCGTGCTGTATCTGATGCTGGCGTTTCATGCGGTCTTGCTTGTGCCCACCAACTACTGGGCGCAACCTGTGGGCCTGTTGCTGGGTGCGCTGTTGCTGGCAGGGGTGTATGGCGCAGTGGCATCGCTGCGCAAGGTCATCGGCAAATCGCGCCAAACCATGGGCCAGGTTGTCGCTGTTGAGCACTTGCCCGGTGATGTCTGCGCGGTGCGCTGCCACCTGGGTACCCGCTGGCACGGCCACCGGGCGGGTCAGTTTGCGTTTGTCACCTTTGAGGGCAAAGAAGGTGCGCACCCCTTTACCATTGCCAGCGCTGACCGGGATGATTGCACCGTGGACTTCCAGATCAAAGCCCTGGGCGATTACACCCGGGGCCTGGCCCAGCGTCTGCAAGTGGGCCAAAGCGTGCGGGTCGAGGGCCCTTACGGTCGCTTTGACCTGGCCCGGCGCCACCACAAAGCGGACCAAATTTGGATCGCGGGCGGCATTGGTGTAACACCATTTTTGGCTTGGCTGGAGTCCTTGCAAGCCAGCCCGCAGCAAGCGCCAAGCGCTGAGCTGCATTACTGCACCCGCAACCAGGCCACCGACACCTTTGCCCAGCGCCTGACCGATTTGTGTGCCAAGCTGCCCAGCGTTCGCCTGCACATTCACGATGCCAGCCAGGGCGCAAGCCTTAAAGCGCCCACCCTGGGCGCCACGAAAAAAAGCGAGATCTGGTTTTGTGGCCCCGCAGGCTTGGGGCAGTCACTGCGCGAGGGCCTGAAAGCCATGGGGGTGACGCCACGCTTTCACCAAGAAGCCTTTGAGATGCGCTGAAAAGCCACTGCCTGCAAAATTCAACCATTCACTCCCGAAAGTTACACCATGACCCTCGCACAACAACGCGCTTTGCTCACCATTGCCCTGCTGGCCGCTTTTGCCGACCAGCACCACGACGACCGTGAACGCGAGCACATTCGCCGCCTGATCGACACCCTGGGTGGCCAAGCCAAAGACCTCGACCTGGCGGGGTTGTATGGCCAGGTGCTGCTCAAGCAAGTCCACCTTGGGGCGGCAGCGGCCACCTTGACAGACCTGTCGCAACGGCAACTGGCCTATGAGATGGCGGTGTGCGTGTGTGATGCCGATGGCCAAGCCACCGAGCCAGAACAGGCGTTTTTGCAAGAATTGGCGCGTGAGTTGCAGCTTGATTCCAGCGTCACTGCGCCCCTGAGCCAGCAAGTCCAAGCCCTGGCTGATTTATCCGATGCCGCAGCGCCCAGCGTCACGCAAGCGGTGGCAACTGCGCCCACCGCGCCAACAGTGGCAACGTCAGATGAGGCGGGGCTGGACCGCTCCATCCTGAACCACGCCATTTTGAACGGTGCGCTGGAACTGCTGCCCCAGTCGTGGGCGTCGATGGGCATCGTGCCACTGCAAATCAAAATGGTGTACAGCATTGGCAAAGCCCATGGGTATGAGTTGGACCAGGGCCATATCCGTGATTTTTTGGCCACCTTGGGCGTGGGCCTAACCTCCCAATACCTGGAGCAGTTTGGCCGCAAACTGCTGGGCGGTTTGCTGGGCAAAGTGGCTGGCGGCATGGGCAAGTCCGTGGGCAAAGCCACCGCCGGCGTGGCGTTCTCCTTTGCCACCACTTATGCCCTGGGACATGTGGCCAAACGCTATTACGCCAGCGGGCGTCAAATGAACACAGCCCTGCTGCAAGAGACGTTCCAAGGCCTGATTCAACCCGCCAAAAATATGCAGGTCCGATACTTGCCACAAATTCGCGAAAAAGCCAGCAGCATCGACATGGGGCAAATCATGTCCATGGTGCGCGGCCGCTGAGGCCGGTTCACCCCCCCCCGGTTGCTCAGCGCGGTGATCGCGGGCGCGGGGGGCAAGCCGGTGTGCTGGGTCAACAGGCTGTTGCGCATCTTTATGAGGGGCATAGCGCAGAGCCTGCAACCCCACTGCCCCTGTGCGGCGCAAGTGGATAAGACCGTCCTGCAAGTTGGTGCGGTGGCTTTCATCCACCCATTGATGGGCCAGGAATTCCGTGCAGCGCGTCGATATCAAATAATTTTAAGCATTGTTTGAGCCTGCAGCCCCCGTGAAACCTGCGCAGACAGCTATCGAATCAGTAGTACCCGGCGGCGAAGCCATCGCCCCGGTGATCGGCATCAGCGACGGCATGGTGCTGGCCGCCAGCCATGCCGATGAAAAAGCAACGTCCGGCATTTACGTGCTCGAGCCCTTTGCCAATGCCCAGCCCGGCATGCGGGTGCATTGAGGGGCGTAAAATGCGTTTCCCTATGGGTACGCTCCATTCCTTGAATTCACCGCGGTTGATGTCACCGCTCTCCAAACGCCGGCGCATCTGCATGCGTCTGCGTCACTGTGGGCCACCCGCATTCGTTTGACCCCCTGGTGTTCAGATCGTTTGCGGTGTCCCGTGTGTCATTAGATTTTTTTCCTCCTTTCGTCGTTGCGCTTGGCCCTAACCACGCCCCAGCGCCATGAATCAGCTCATTGCTGCCGTTCTGGTCCTGATGCTGGGCGGCGCACTGGCGCTGCTGCCAGCGCGCAACGTCGTGCGCGCCAGCACCGGTTTGATCTCCCAGGCCATTGCCCTCGGCCTGGTCTGGTGGGTGGCGCTGCCGGTGCTGTTTGGCGGCCCGGATGTCACCGGTGACATGCCCTGGGCCTACCCCATGGGCGCGCTGCATTTCAGGCTGGACGCGCTGGGCGCCTTCTTCCTGAGCTGGTCCTTGCCCATGACGCTGCTGGGCAGCGTGTATGCGATGGGCTACCTGCATAAGTACTTTGACAGCCCGCGCCACATCGGCGTGCACTTTGGCCTGCTCAACATGATCTCGCTCTCGTTCATCCTGGTGTATGTCGGTGAGCATGCCGTCACATTCTTGCTGGGCTGGGAGATTGCCGCGCTATCGGCCTGGTTGCTGGTCATCTGGGACTACCCCAACCAGAAGGTGCGCTTTGCCGGCTTCAATTACCTGGTGTCCACCCACGTCGGCCTGATTTTTCTGGTGGCGGCGATCATGATTCTCTACACCAACACCCAGTCGTGGTTTCTGGATGACTATGGCGACTGGATGGCGCAGAACCCCGGTACGGTGCGCAATACCGTCTTCTTGTTGCTGGTCACCAGTTTTGGGCTCAAGTCCGCGTTTTTCCCGTTTCATTCGTGGCTGCCGCGCGCCCACGCTGCGGCGCCAGCACACGTTTCCGCGCTGATGTCGGGCGTGATTCACAAGGCCGGGCTGTACGCGCTGGTGCATTTCCTGATGATCTCGGGCAAGCCGGACGAATGGATGGGCTGGTTCTTGATCGCGTTCTCCGTGACCTCGGCGGTGGTGGGCGGCCTCTACACCGTGGGCCAGCGCGACCTGAAACGCCTGCTGGGCTATTCGTCGACCGAGAACGTCGGCATCGCCGGCATCGGCTTTGGCGTGGGCTGCCTGGGCTTGAGCTGGGATCTGCCCGCGCTGGTGGCGCTGGGTTTTGGCGGCGGCTTGCTGCATGTGCTCAACCACGCGTTCTTCAAATGCCAGCTGTTTTATGCGGCGGGCTGCGTGTACCAGATCAAGCATGTGATCGACATCGAGCGCCTGGGCGGCCTGTTCAAGCGCATGCCCGTGACCGCCGTCTGCTTCATCATCGGCGGTGTCGCCATTTCGGCGCTGCCGCCGTTCAACGGCTTTGCCAGCGAGTTCCTGATCTACTCGGGCCTGTTCACGGGCGAGGCCATCAACATCTGGGCCAAGCTCACGCTGGCCCTGACGGCCGCGGCGCTGGCCTTTGTCGGCGCGGTGTCGGCCCTGAGCATCACGCGCGCCTTTGGCGTGATCTTCTTGGGCACCGCGCGCGACCCCAGCCTGCCCGAAGCGCACGAGGCCAATGGCTGGATGTTGTTCCCGATGGTCGTGCACACGCTGGGAACCGTGGTGCTGGGCGTGGCCCCGACCTTGGGCTTTGCCCTGGTGGCGGCGCCCACCGCCCTGTTCCTGCACTTGACGCCCGATGCGCTGGCGGCCCAGGCCCTGCAGTCCGTTACTGGCACGCTGGTGCGCATCGGTGCCATCTCAGCGGGCCTGGTCGCTGTCGTGATGCTGGTGCTGGCGCTGGTCTGGCTGCGCGCGCGCCTGAAACGGCAGACACCGGAACCCGACGCCACCTGGGGTTGCGGCTATGGCGCACCCAATGCGCGCATGCAGTACACGGGTGCGAGCTTTTCGGTCGACTTTGCGCAGCGTTTCAAAAACGTGATGCTGATGCTCAAGCGGCAAAAAGCACCCGAAGGCTATTTCCCGCGCGACAGCTATGTGATCACCGACTGCGTGGATGCCGTGGAGCGGCGCCTGTTTGCGGTCATCAACCAGGGCGATGCTTCGGCCACCGAGCTGGCGCAAAAATTACACGAGGACGACCCGCGCATCGCCTTTGCGGCCGGCCTGGCGGCCATCGTGGCCATCGGCGCGCTGGTGTTGCTGGCCGAAGGGGGTCTGCGGTGAACCTGCTGCTGACCGTGACCCATGGGGTGTTGGTCCTCACGCTGCCGATTGTTCTGGTCGGGCTGGTCAACCGCAGCAAATCCTGGTGGGCCGGGCGCAAGGGGCCGCGCCTGTTGCAGTCGGCCTACGACCTGTGGCGGCTGCTGGGCAAGCGCCCCATCATCAGCACGGTCGCCAGCCCGCTGTTTCGCATGAGCGCCTATGTGGTGCTGGTCTGCGCCCTGGCGGCGGCCAGCATGGTGCCGATGCTGGGCCAGTTTGCGCCGGTGCAGTTTTCTCACGACTTTATCGTGGTGGCCTACACGCTGGGTCTGGCGCGCATCGCACTGATGCTCGCGGCGATGGACGTGGGCAGCGCGTTTGAAGGCATGGGCGCAGCACGCGAGGCGTCTTTTTCAGCCTACGCCGAGCCGGCACTTTTTTTGCTGATCGGCGCGGCAGGCGCTGCTACCGGAATGACCAGCTTTGCCGACCTGATCGGGCAGTTGCACCGCACGCCTTACTTTTTGATCATTGTGGTGCCGCTGGTGCTGGCCCTGCTGATCTTGTTGCAGACCGAAGCCGCGCGCGTGCCGGTGGATGACCCGATGACGCACCTGGAACTGACCATGATCCATGAGGTCATGATTCTGGACCACAGTGGCCCCGAACTGGCCGCGATGCAGTACGCCGCCGCGCTGAAGATGAGCTTGTACGCAGGGCTGATTGCTGCGCTGATCAACCCGGTTGACCCGCAGGTAGCACCCGTTGCCGCCATTGCCGTGTCGCTGGGCCTGATGCTGCTGGTGGCGCTGGGTGTGGGGTGCATCGAGTCGCTGACCGCCCGGTTGCCGATGCGCTGGGTCACGCGCTATGTGCTGATCGGCTCGGGCGCCGCGCTGCTCAGCATGGTGGTGGTGGGTTTGGGAGCCAGCGGCTTATGACACTGCCTTTGATCCTGTGCCTGGTGGCCACCGTGATTCCGGTCTTTTTTGGCAAAATCCACTCGGCCCCGGCCTGGCTGAGCCTGCAGGCGCTGGCGCTGGGCTGGATCAGCATGACCCGGCATTCGGAGCTGTCGCTGCATGTGCTGGCCTTGGGGCTGGAAGTGCTGCTGGTGCGCGCCTGGCTGGTGCCGACCTTGCTGCGCCGGGCCCTGTCCGGGCACAGTGCCGCCCGGCAGGACCTGATGCCCTCCAACCTGTTTGCCTGGGGCGTGGCCATCAGCCTGATCATTCTGGCGTTCCGCTTTGGCGACGGCGCCCGTGCTGACGTGCGCGCGCTCACGCTGGGCGTGGTGGCGGCCACGGTCATGATCGCCTTCTTGATTCTGGCGACCAGCCGCGAGCCCGCCGCGCAGCTGGTCGGCTTGTTGTTCATGGAAAACGCGCTGGCGCTGTTTGAGTCGCTGATGCCCGAGCCCTGGGCGCTGCCGGTTCACCTGGCGGTCAGCGGCGTCTACATCCTGACGGTGGCGGTGGGCAGTTGGCTGGTGCGTGGGCACCTGCCAGCCCCGTCGGCCGCCCCGGCCCTGAAGGAGATTCCATGAGCGCGCTCGCACCCGCTGCGCCGTCCCCCGACATCTTGGTCGAACTGGAAGACCAGGTGGAACCCGGCTCCAGATGGGTCGCGCCGACGCTGGTGATGGTCGCCCTGATCGCCTGGCTGGCCTCAGTCGCGGTGTTCATCACGCACCCGCTCGCGCAATTGCCGCTGTACTTTGCCAAGCGTTATCTGGTGCTCGACGCTACCTCGCTGCTCTTTGTGGTGCTGGTCAACACGGTGTTTCTGGGGATCAGCGTGTACATCCTGTCGCGCGAACATTCTTCCGCGAACCTGTCGCATGACATCCGCTCGCGTGCGGGCCTGATGCTGACTTTCATGCTGATCATCAACCTGGGGGTCATGTCCAACCACCTGATTCTGATGTGGGCGCTGATCGAGCTCAGCACCTTGTGCGCGGCACCCCTGGTGGCGCGCGGTGACGCGGCGTCCCCCAAAGGCGTGGCCTGGCGCTACATGCTGTACTCGGCCATGACGCTGTCCATCACCTTTTTAGGCTTCATGTGTCTGGCTCAGTCAGCCCATTTGCGCGGCGTCGACATCAGCTTTGCGGTCGATGAACTCGGGCAAGCCTTGAGCACCAACAGCGATGGCTGGCAGCGCCTGGGCCTGTCCTTCATGCTGTTCGGGCTGGGTGGCAAGCTCGGCCTGGCGCCGCTCTACAGCTGGATGCCCGAAACCTACGAGGCTGCGCCCACCAGCACGAGCGCGCTGCTGGCGGCGGTGCAATTCAACATCAGTGTGGTGGCGGTGTTTCGCATCCTGCAGGTGTTTCATGGCTATGAGTCCGGCTTTGCATCGCAGGAATTGCTGCTCATGGGCTACCTGTCGCTGGTCGTGGCGGCCGTGCAGGTGATGGCCGCGCGCAACTACAAACGCCTGATCGCCTACGCCTGCGTCAGTTCCTCCGGTGTCATTGCCTTGGGTCTGTCGGTGGGCAAGGCGGCCGCCTATGGCGTGGTGCTTTACATCGTCAGCAATGCGTTCGTGAAGTCGCTGCTGTTCCTGACCGCCGGGCGCCTGCGCGCGGTCTATGGCACAAACGATGTGGCCCCCTTAAGCGGCGTGATCCGGGTCATGCCTTTTTCTGGCCTGCTGTTCACGGTGGGCATTTTTGCCCTGCTGGGCTTTCCGCCCTTTGCCAGCTTTCTGGCCGAGATGATGATCCTCTCGGGCATCGTGCAAGCGGGCAACTTGATGGCATTCACCTTGATGTGCGTGATGCTGACCGTCATCTTTGTGGCCACCGGGCGCACCGTGTTCCCGATGCTGTGGGGGGCCTCCAAACGCGAAGGGCCGCCGGTGCATGAATCCTGGATCGCCGCCTTGCCCAAGCTGGGTTTTGTCTTCATCCTGATCATGCTTGGCACCTACACCCCGAAACCCATCACCGAGTTGCTGATTGCGGTGGCGCAGTCGATTGGCGGTTAAGCATGACAAGCGCACAAGCCTTGACCCTGTTCGCCCTGCGCAATGTGGCCGCCACCCCCCTGCCGGAGCTGGTGCAGCTTTGCAGCCAGCGCCTGCAAGCCGGCGAGCGCCTGCTTGCCCTGTTTGGCCGGCCAGCGCCAGAATTGGGGGCGAACATCATCATGGTCACCGCGGTGCTGCAGCCTGCGCAAGGGGCGCTCGCCCTCTTGCGCGCCACTGCAGAGCGCGGCGACCACTACCGCTGCCTCACCGCCCAGCATCCGGCGGCGCAAATTCTGGAGCGCGAGCTGTGGGAGCAAACGGGCCTGTTCCCGGACGGCCACCCCTGGCTCAAACCCGTGCGCTTTGAAGGCGAGCGCCAGCAGCGCATGAGCGACTACCCCTTCTTCAAGGTGCGCGGGCACGAGGTGCATGAAGTGGCGGTCGGACCGATCCACGCCAGCGTGATCGAGCCCGGGCATTTCCGCTTCATGTGCCTGGGTGAAACCGTGCACCACCTGGAAATTCAGCTGGGCTACCAGCACCGCGGCGTCGAGGCCCTGCTGCTGCGCCGACCGGTGTGGCAGCTCACGCCACTGGTGGAGTCGATCTGTGGCGACTCGGCCGTGGCCTATGCCTGGGGGTACTGCGCCGCGCTGGAATTTATGTCAAATCAGGCTGTAGCCCCCGCAGTACATGCCTCACGTGCTATTGCTTTAGAGATGGAACGCGTCGCCATGCACCTCGCCAGCTTGGGCGGCATGGCCACCGACATCGCTTTTTTGCAGGGTGGCGCCACCTATGGCCGCTTACGCACCGCCATCATCAACGCCAGCCAGCGCGTCTGCGGCAACCGCTTTGGCCGCGGCTGGATTCGGCCCGGACAAGCCAAACCGCTGTCAGCCGCCTTGCAGCAGGACCTGAACCAAACCCTGACGGCCTTTGCCACCGACTTTGCGCAAGTGAACCAGCTGATGCTGAGCGCGCGCAGCGTCCAGGCCCGTTTGCACGGCACCGGCACGGTCAGCCAGCGTGCCGCGCTGGACCTGGGGTTGGTCGGCCCGGTGGCGCGCGCCTGCGGCGTGGCGCTGGATGGCCGCACGCAATGGCCCGCTGCAGCCTACGGCCACGCCCCGATGCCCCTGGTGACCGAGACGGCGGGCGACTGCTGGGCGCGCATGCGACTGCGCATGCGCGAAGTCGATGCCTCGGTGGCCTGGCTGCTCAGGACGCTGGCCGACACCGCGCTCGACCTGAGTCAAGCCGGGCAAGCGCAGCCCAACATCCCCGCAGCCCTGCAGCCAGACGCCCTGTGCGTGTCACTGGTGGAGGGCACGCGCGGACCGGTGCTGCAGGTGCTGGAGACCTCGCCCAAAGGCGAGCTGCTGCACTACAAGGTGCAAGACCCCTCGCTGGCCAACTGGTTTGGCCTGGCTTTTGCCATGCGCGACAACGCCATTTCTGACTTTCCCATCTGCAACAAGAGTTTTGACCTCTCTTACTGCGGCAACGATCTCTAAAAGGCGGCAGACGCACCATGCTCAAGTCCATCGCCGTTCGCAAGTCCCAGGGCACGCAATACATTGCCGACCTGCGTGCCGCCAAACCGGTGGGCTTTCGGGGCAAGCCCGTCATCAGCGATGCCGCCTGCGCCAGCGGCTGCCAGGCCTGCCAGGCCATTTGCCCGACTCAGGCGATTCAATTGCTGCCGGTCCAGATTGATCTGGGGCGCTGCGTGATGTGCGGCGACTGCGAGCCCGTGTGCCCCAGCCACAAATTGAGTTTCAGCAACGACATCAAGCTGTGCGCCACCAGTCGCGAGGCACTCACCGTCAGCAGCGCGCACCCCAATCTTGACCCGATCAAGGTGTCAAAGGCGTTGCACCAGCGTTTTGGCCGCTCGCTCAAGCTGCGCTCAGTGTCAGCCGGGGGCTGCAATGGTTGCGAGTTGGAAATCAACGCCTGGAGCAACGTGAACTTTGACCTGGGCCGCTACGGCATCGACATCGTGGCCAGCCCGCGCCACGCTGACGGCCTGGTGCTGTCCGGCCCCATCACCCGCAACATGGCGCAGGCCCTGCAAATCTGTTGGGACGCGATTCCCGAACCGAAGCTGGTGATTGCGGTGGGTGCCTGCGCGATCTCGGGCGGTGTGTTTGCCGACAGCGACGCGCTCGACCGGGAGTTTCTGGAGCGCTTCAAGCCTTCGCTGTACGTGCCAGGCTGCCCGGCGCATCCGCTGACTTTTATCTCGGGCATCATGAATTTGCTGGGGATTGCGGGGTAGGTCGAGACTTCGTTGAGCCATGGCGCCGTTCCGACCGGGCTCGATTCGTTTGGGTGGATGGCTGGAAGACGCAAAGCGGGTGCAGAGATCTCCGATTTGCCTTCTCCAAGCAGGCCAGTGGGCTACACATAAGGACCGTCAGCACTGTGGCATTGGTTTCGTCAAGACCAATTTCGGGCGACCACCTGCAGCCGGTCATGAACGACCGATATGGCGCATCGACTTCAGCCAACCGAGAGGCCTTGTCTGGATGGGAGCTTGGGTGGTCATCTTGGCTGGGCGCCATTGACTATCTGTCCATAGCGTCTGAGATCCAAGATCAGGTGGCGAGTTCCGGGAAGGGATCTGCGTTTCCCTTACGCTTTGTGCCAATTGATCCACCCTGTTGCGGCGTGCCTGGATTCGGCACGCCAAGGCCAATCTAGGCCAAACGAGCGGCAAATTGAAGACCAACTTGCGCCAGAGGCGCTGCCCGCTTGGCACTGCGGATCACCGTCTCGTGATCAGGACTTCAAGGTACTCGCCCGGCACGACCATCGTGCCGTCGGTGGCGCGATTGAACTGCTGCACCAGGCGGATCAAGTCGGTGGCCAAGGTCTGCTGTTGGGTGGCACTCACGGCACCAAACGCCTTTTGCATCGGACCGTAGTAGGTTCGAAACGTGTCGAGCCAGTGCTGCGGCGTGCGGTAGCGAAACATGAAGTCTTTGCGTGTTGTCTCGATCGTGGCGGCGCGCCGACCAAACAGCTCGCGCAGGCGCTCGTCCGTGCCCCACAGCGACGGTGGCTTGAGGCCGGCGGGTGGCGGGATGTAGCGGCCGATGGTCTTGAACAATTCACCGACGAAGCTTGATGGCGTCCAGTTCGCCAGGCCAATCTTGCCGCCGGGCCTGCACAGGCGAGTGAGTTCGCTCGCCGCTTTTTCCTGGTTCGGGGTGAACATGACACCGAAGGTGGACAGCACAACGTCAAACGATGCATCCGCAAAAGGAATGTTCTCGGCGTCAGCTTCTTTGAATTGCACGGCCAGGCCATTGGCACTCGCCCGTGCACGGCCACGCTCCAGGAGCGCACCAACATAGTCGGTTGAGACCACATCGCACCAGCGCCGCGCCGCTGCCAGCGTGGCGTTGCCGTTGCCAGCGCAGACGTCCAGCACGCGCGCACCAGCGCGTAAATCGAGGGCTTCGCATAGAGTCTCACCGACGATCTGCAGAGTCGTTCCAATCACGGCATAGTCGCCTGCGGACCAGGCCGCTTGCTGCTTCTGCTTGACCGCCACCAAGTCAACGGAGGGGGAATGAGAAAGGGTTTCCACGTTCGTGCTCCTGAATAAGGGTTAACTTGAATGGCACTTACTTTGGCTTCCAGTCGTGGCCATGTTTCTTGATTTTCCGACGAGCGATGGCACGCGGAACCTTTAACCACGGGTAAGGTT
>NZ_JAAFHA010000181.1 GCF_010365055.1 Rhodoferax sp. | reverse complement strand
CAGCCCCTACGCTGTGGCCAAGCTCTACGCCTACTGGATCACGGTCAACTACCGTGAGGCCTATGGCATGTATGCCTGTAACGGCATTTTGTTCAACCACGAAAGCCCGCGCCGGGGCGAAACCTTTGTCACCCGCAAAATCACCCGTGGCCTGGCCAACATCAGCTTGGGGCTGGAAGACTGCCTCTACATGGGCAACATCGACGCCCTGCGCGACTGGGGTCACGCCAAAGACTACGTGCGCATGCAATGGATGATGCTGCAGCAAGACCAGCCGGATGACTTTGTCATTGCCACTGGCGTGCAATACAGCGTGCGCCAGTTCATCGAGTGGACTGCCGCCGAGCTCGGCATGCAACTGCGCTGGCAAGGTGAGGGCGTCAACGAAGTAGGCTCAGACAACCTGATCCCTGCGGATTCTGAAACGACACCAATGTCGTCTAGATTTCCTCTTTGCCGTGATTTTTCGGTTTTCCAATTTCAAAAATCATCTGCAGCTCAGTTCTGGGGAACACCGTCTTGGTTTGATTGAGTTCCTCGCACAACAAGGCAATCGACTGATCTGAACGGTTTTGTGCGAGGTGGTGCAGACGCACCGTCAACGTCTTGTTTTTCAAATCAGGCAATAGATCAGCCTCGGTGGTGTAGAGCTCTCGCAGCAGCGTGCGCGTCTCATCAGCTCGTGTCATCGATTCGCGTAAGAAATTTGCCATTGCCGTCTCGGCGCGGTAAGCAAGCATCTTGATCGCATCAACGAAGTGTTTGCTGTGCGTGCTGAGCTGCGTGAAGCGCTGCTCCTCAGGCAAGTCCTTGACTTTGATACGGCGCTCTGTGGCCTTGCGGGTGGCTTTGAGGGAGATGACGTTGGCCTGCAACGCATCAAGCTCCTCTTTCAGTACCGCTTTCCTCTGGGTAAAGGCCTCCACATGGTCGGGCTCAATCGTCTGCTGCATATTCAATGCACCGAACACGGCCATCGATCTGCTGAGTTTGCCGCTGGCACTGCGCACCTGACCATCTAGGGCGCGGTAGGCCGGATTGACGACCTCTATGGGATCAGGAACGTCTTGCGTGCAATAGCCCGCCAGCCTATCCAGCCCATAGTGTTCACGGGCATATTTGAAGAAGTTTTCCTGAGACCAGCGTGCCATCATATTGGCCGCCAAACGTCTGAAATCACAGCCGTAATCGGTGGTGATGATGGCGGTTTGATGCCCATCCGGGTTGAGCCTGCGTATTTCTCGCAGCCATAAGCCGTTACTCAAAGGTGTGCCGCGCTCGGCCAGTGACATGGTTGCGACCTGCCCATTGACCAGCGTGACTTGGCTATCCACAAATTCATCAGTCGCCCAGTCCTCACCCGGGAACTTGTGATAACTCAGGGCCGCGATGCGCCGCTCTTTGAGCCGGCTCCACAACTGCGGGCTGTAGCCTTCCCTGTCAAAGACCAGCGTGAAACGATGCAAATGGGGGTCTGCGGCTAATGCCGCCGCACTGGGCTGGTTGGGTACGTCTCGCTCCAGCGTGGGCACAATGTCTTCTTCGATAACTTTGACCAAGCCCGGGTCGACCACCTTGTTGACCACAAAGAAGGGTTGTCCGTCCATCGCATTGACCCAGAAGTCAACGGTGGCGCGTAGGCACAGCTTTTGCCGGGCAACGTAGTGGCGTGGCAGTTTGGTCTGGCTACCGTGGTAGACCCGGGTGTGACCATCAACATACAGCCAACCGCTTTGGGCGCTGTCCTGGTTCATCCAGCGCAGGCTCAACTGAGCCGCCCATTTGGCGGCCTGACCATCGGCAGACAGCAGTTGAACTTTGGCGCGCAGGGTGCGCACCTCGGGGATGCGGTCCAGCCCCAGGAGTTTGCCCCATTCACCCGGGGCGCTGTAGCGCAAAGATTCCATCGATTGCAGCCGCGCCAGTGCCATGAAGGTCAGCAGCATCAAGAGACTGTCCAGCCCGTAGTAACCATCGGGGAGCTTGCCCAACGAGTCTTGTGCTGCATCAAGTAGACCCAGCGCCAGCAAGGCCGGCAGGGCGAACAGTACACCGCCAAAGGGAACATCCAAGGCTGGCTGGAATTTGGGTGCCACAAAGGTGAGCTCACCCAGGCTGGCCGCCACACGCTCGGTGATGTGGCTGGCACCGCGCCCCATGGGGGCTATGCTGTCTTGGTGGGAGCGTTCGCTTTTGTTGCTTATGCTGCTGATGCAGGTATCGCCCGGCGCAGCTTCAAGGCTGCAGGGGGTGACTGAGGCATCACTTGGGTTTTGGGCATCTTTTTTTTAGCCAATGCGTGTAGCCGCCCGGCGCGGATGGCTTTGGTGAAGGTGTCGGTTTTGATGCCCAACTCGGTCGCTACGGCAATGGCGCTTTGACCAGCATTCAATTGGCCTTGTGCTTGTTCGAGCACGTTGGCTGTCAAAACAGCGGCTCCACGGGTCACGCGTGGTGCGAAAAAGCCTTTGATGCCAAGGGCGCGGTACTGCTTGACTGCGCGTTTGATGGTGATCAGTGGTACGCCAAAAGCGCGACTCAATTGGGCCTGCGTGGCCCCGGCGGTGACGTGCAGTTGTGCTGTGATGTATCGAAAGGAGGCGCGCTCGTTTTGGTCGTGGCTGAAGATCGGCATACCCGAGTGAAAGTAGGTCACCGTTTGATCAACTCTGGAGAAACTCAGCGTGGGCGTGATCTCAGTGGCTCCGCTGGGGAACAGGGGTAGTACGAGTTGCGCCATGGTCGGATCGGTAAAACCCGGGGAATGCTGGTTCGATGCCCGAGTTTGGATAAATGAAAACCAGTATCTTCGCAAAATCCGGGCGACTTCGAGCGCTGCGTGGCAAAGAAATTTGAACATCTCGCAACGCGTTGATTAATAAGGGGTTTGGCTAAGCGGCCAATAACTTCACGGGATAGAGATCAGGTTGTCTGAGACTGAATTTTTCCATCGTCCCCCACGGAATATCTCCGGGCTTGATCCCTTTAAGAATGAGGGCCGCTTTTTTTCCAGCAGAATAGCCCACCAAAAAATAGTCCATACCGTAGGCGGCAACCGCCCCTCTGGGCACGCTGTCAACAT
>NZ_JAAFHA010000055.1 GCF_010365055.1 Rhodoferax sp. | reverse complement strand
TCAGACCCCTATTTAGAAGTCATATTTGACCCGCTTTTTGGGTCGGAAATCCCGCGCCTGTGTTACCCAAAAACGGCACTTTTTGAACCACGCCGGAAAACGCAATACCCGGTCACCGAGCCGCAACAGTTGCAGATTCGGGTGATCAAAGGGTCAGCGGCCGCGGCAGATCCCTCGCAGGCGCTGGGACAGTTGCGGGAGAGCTCGATCAGCCAATTCCACGACACGCAGCTTTCGGAAGCGCCCGTCTGGTTTTCTTTCATTGTGCCCAAAGAGGTTGCGTCCACGCCACTGATGGTCGAGTTTCCCTCGCGGCATGCCATGGACGTCGCGTGCTGGGATGCCAGCACGCTAAACCTGCTTGGCAGCGGCAGCCGCCAAGGCACCGCAGGCGGCATTTCTGCCGTCAAGGCGGGCTTTTCGCTTGAGCTCAGTCCAGCGCTCAGAGACGAGCAAGTCATTTGTCGCACCAGTGCCATCGGCCCAGCCCGTCTTTCCGCTCTGATTTGGCGAGCAAGTGATTTACAGACTTCTGCCCAGGAGTTTCACCGCAAGTCCGGCCTGCTGGATGGCGGGATCATCGTACTGGCCATTTTTATGATGATCGCGGCTTTGATCAATCGAAACGGCCTGTACGTCTTGTTCGCGGCTTGGCTCGTGGTCAATCTGAGAATGGGCGCCATGTCTGCCGGGTGGGACGCGCAATGGTTGGGCAACTCAGTACCGCAGGACTGGCTGCTGCGCATGCAATTAATCACAACCGCCGTGTATTACGTGCTAACCGTGGCCTTGTTCAAGACGCTATTTCGTGAAAACTTGACCAAAGTCGGAGCCTTGTGGCCGCTAGAAATTGTGCAATGGACATGCCCGCTCCTGCTGCTGCTATCGGCTGCGATGTCTTATCAGCTATTCCTGCCTCTTCTTTGGGCAGCGACAGGCCTGAGCATTGGCGTTCTGGTGTATTTCCTTGCGCGAATATTACAGAAAACCCGTTCCCCGGTGGCAATCTGGTACAGCGCTTCCATCGCGATCATTCTGGTTTCCAGTCTTTATGAGGTCCTTGCTGCGGCGCTGGGCATCAAAGGATTAATTGGATCGGTCAACAGCGTCACCGCCGCCTTGGCGTCAAGCCTGCTGGCCGCCTTGGCGATTGCCGAACAAATGCGACAGGACCACGTGCAGCGTCTGGAAGTGCAGGCCGAACTGGCGCACGCGTACGCGGCCATACCGATCGGCCTGTTCACCCTCGATCGGCGTGGCCGCTTCATGAGTGCCAACCCCGCCCTGCTCGCCATGCTGGGCCCCAATGTACTGGCCGATGAAGGCAGTGCCTGGCAGCGGTATTTCACTGCCGGCGCCTGGACCCAGTTGCATCAAATGGTGCACAACAAAGACGAAGTCGAGATGGAAATCAATGGTAAACCGCTGCCGGGTTTCAATGGCTCAAGACGCTTTCTCGTCAAGGCAACCCTCGCCCGCGACAAAATTGAAGGTTCCCTGCAGGACATCACCGAAAAGTCAAAAGCCACCGAGGATCTGTCTTTCCTGGCCAACCACGACCCGCTAACCAAGGTACTGAACCGGCGCGGTATCGAAACCGCGCTCAACGGCGCCCTCGCAAGACTGAACGAAGGCAACCCGCTGGCGCTGGCCTACCTTGACCTGGACCGCTTCAAGCTGATCAATGACCTGTTTGGCCACGGCGCTGGCGATGACGTATTGCAGCAGGTCTGCAAACGTGTGTCGAACCTGCTCGCGCGCGACCTTCAATTTGGCCGCGTGGGCGGCGATGAGTTCGTCATCGTCTTTCCTGACACGCCCATCGCACTGGCTGCAGTCATGTGCCAGGGCATCGTCGACAGCATTGGCAACCTGCCCTACCACGTTGGCGACAAGGCGTTCTATGTGCGAGGCTCCATCGGACTGGTCGAGATCAGTGTCGGCATGCAGTTCAACGACGCCATGTCCACGGCCGACCGCGCCTGTCGCCAAGCCAAGGCCGGCAGTGGCGGCCTGGAGGTGTACGAAAAAAATGCCCTTGCGTTCCAGCAACATGAGGCTGAACTCAAACTGATTGCGCTGCTTGCCACCAGCTCCGCCACCGACGGCCTGTATCTGGAAATGCAGCCCATCATGTCGCTCACAAAGCCACATGAATCGCTTAACTTTGAGGTCCTGCTTCGCATGCGCGATGTCGACGGCAATGTGGTCCCGACCGACCGGCTGATTGCAGCCGGCGAGAACAGTGGACGTATGGGCATGATTGACCGCTGGGTCTTGTCGACCACGCTGGCTTGGTTCAACACCAACTACGCGCAACTGAAACACACGAAATTCGTCTGCATTAATTTGAGCGGCGCGTCACTCAATGATGAGAAGTTCCTGCAGGATGTGTACGCCATGCTTGAACAAAACCTGCATCTGGTTGGGCAGTTGTGCCTTGAAATCACCGAAAGCGTGGCCCTGCACGATCTGGAAAATACCCGCCGATTCGTCAATAAAGTGCGCGGCTACGGCGCCAAGGTGGCGCTGGACGACTTCGGCGCCGGTTACACCTCGTTCTCGTACTTGAAGGAGTTCACGGCAGACCTGCTGAAGATCGATGGCAGCTTCATTGTCAACATGAACCAGCACCCCGCCAACATCGCTATTGTCGAAGCTATCGTTAGCCTCGCGAAAAACCTGGGCATGAAGGTGATTGCCGAGTGGGCTGAAGACAATGCCACGGTGCAGACCCTGGCCGAAATTGGGGTCGACTATGTGCAGGGGTTTGCCGTGTCACGATCCCAGCACCCTGACAAACTGCTCACAGCCGCGTCTTCGGCAAGCTTTGTTCAGGACCAGGCGCTGGCCCAATATATCTGCTTGATTGAAAAATCGAACCAAATGCTGCCGCAAGTGGATTTTTTTTCCGAATTGCCCTTCGTCAACATGCATTGAACCCGACTTGAAAGCAGCGATGTGGCGCTGGGCCCGACTTTCGACGGCGTAGCTCACTTCATGGCCTTGGCTGCAACGCCGTCTCTTGCGGGGCCACCCTAGTGACACCGCTCTGATTTTCATAGCCGTTGTTGCTGAGCATCAGTGCAGCAGAGCTGATGTGCCCTATAAGCACCACTTTTGTGCTGAGCTTGCAAGCACCGCTTTCACATTTTGTAACATGATGTTATATTGATTTATGGCTTATGTTTTTCGGCTTTCCGCTGAATGTTAAAGTGCAAATTCGGAGTCAAATAAATCTTGATGCCAAAAAAAGTGAACTGGGCTTGCTGTTTGGGGTGCAGTTTATGTCTTGACTGTCTACCGATTCATTGGCAATAACAACCGCAAAAATGTCCTCCAATAATCAGGATATCCGCAACCGGCTGCTGCTGGCCCGGTTGCCGTCGATGCCGCAGATACTCCTCAAGTTGATCGAACTGTGTCAAGCCGACGAAGCGGGCATGGCTGAACTGGCCAAATTGATCGCCAACGATGCGGGCATGACCGCCAAAGTGCTGAGCGTGGCCAATAGTGCTGCCTACCACCGCGGCGGCCGCAAAGTGGGACTGCTTCAAGCTCTGGGCGTACTGGGGTTGGACATGATCAAAACCCTGGTGATCAGCGAGTCGGTGTTCCAGACTTTCAATGGATTTCCCCACTCCGGCAGCACCGATTTGCGCAGCTTCTGGAAGCACTCCCTGAGCACCGCCGTCATGGCGCGAGAGATCGCAAAAAAAATAGACTACCCCCATACCGAAGAAGCCTATCTGGCTGGACTGTTGCACGATGTGGGGCGTTTGGCCTTACTGGCAGCGGCGCCCAATGAGTACGGCTTCAATTTTCTGGCGCGGGACGACGCCAGCCTGTGCGCGGTTGAACAGCACACGCTGCAGATTTCCCATGCTGACGCGGGGGCCTGGCTGATTGAACGCTGGAACCTTGACTCGTTCATGGCCGACAGCATCCTCTACCACCACGAATCCACGATACGCCTGGAGGCCACCCACCCCCTGATTCGCATCGTCCATCTGGCGCAACTACTGAGCAGCCATGACGGTGAACTCCCCCTTGCAGCCGACGCGGGCTCGCTGTGCAAAATCAGCACGGACGACCTGTTGATCATTTGCGATGGGGCTGCGGTCCAAGTGAAAAAGGCTGCCGAATACCTGGGCATTGATCTATCCGGCGTAGATGACTTGGTGGCGCCGCCAGCCCGCGCGCCTGCGGCGCCAGTGGTAGATCTGGCTCAGCAACGTCTGACGGAAGAAGTCCGCCACATGGCGCTGAGCGCCGAGCTTGGGCAGTCGTTCGCGCGCCAAAAAAGTGACACTCAATTGCTTGACGTCGTTCGGCAAAACGCGCGCATTCTTTTCAGTCTCGAAAATACGATCGTCTTCCTGATGAACGGCAGTGGCCAGGCCCTGGTGGGCGTTTCGTTTGGAGAGCAGCAGCAACGGCTGGCAGAGTTCTCCGTCGCCTTGTCTGGCGGCGGCGGCATGGCCGCTTCTGTCCTGCAAAGGCGAGTGGCTTTTCTTGAACGCAACGGCGCTCGGCAAGGCCTGGCAGAAGAGCAGTTGATGCGTATTTTCGATGCCGAATGCCTGGTTTGTGTACCCATTGCGAGCGGCTCGCGCTGCTTGGGCATGCTCGTGGGTGGCGTTGCGGCATGGCGGGTCGCCGACTTGAAGTCGCGTGAAAGATTTTTACAGTCTTTTGGCGCACAGGCGGCCACCGCGCTCGAAGCTTCTACCCGTGAGCGCGGCGAAATCGACCAGCGTATTGCCAGCTTGAAGGAAGACTATCGCGAAAGCTCCCGCAGAGTGGCACACGAGGTGAACAACCCACTGACGATCATCAAGAATTACCTTGGCGTGCTTGACGGCAAATTGACGCGCCAGGAACCGGTGGCCGATGAGTTACTGATTCTCAATGAAGAGATTGACCGGGTTGGCAACATCATGAGCGAATTTTCTGGGGCCGCTCCCAAAAAGCAGGCTGGAGCGACTGAAATCAACCATATCGTCAACGATCTGGTGCGTCTGTTTCGCGAAAGCAGATTCATGCCGCCCTCGGTCCAGATCGTCGCGCGGATGCCGGAGCAAGCCGCCGAGATCGACTGCTCGGCTGACATTCTCAAGCAGATTCTTGTGAATTTGCTCAAGAACGCCGTCGAGGCCATGCCCCGCGGCGGTCAAATCGAAGTCCACAACAAGGGCCGCGTGCAACGCGACGGGCGCGTGTTTTTCGAGTTGTGCATCAAGGACACCGGTCCCGGCATTCCGGCCGAGGTGCTGTCCAAGCTGTTCTCCCCAGTTCGCAGTTCCAAGGCGGGCCAGAACCGCGGCATCGGTTTGAGTATTGTCCACAGCCTGGTGAAAAAGCTCAACGGATTGATCAGCTGCCAGAGTACTGCAGCAGGGACAGCTTTTGAAATTCTCCTGCCCGCCCGTGATGCCGTGGCTCAGGGCGCTGCTGCGGCATCCGTCAAGGCGTTGGCATGAGGGCCGAAATCGACGTGCTGGCGGGTGGCGGCTTGCTGCAATCGGCGGCCAGTTTCGCAACCAGCGGCTGGTCGGTGCCCGCCCCGACGGAGGCGCCGGCCCAGGTGCTGCTGGTTGACGACGAACCGAGACTTCTTAGCAGCCTGAGTGAATTGCTCAAGGGCCGGGGCTTTGTCCTCACCAGTGCCGCCAGCGGTGCTCAGGCGGTCCAGCATCTGGGCCAACAGCCCTTTGACTTGGTGATTTTGGACCTGCGTCTGCCCGATATCAGCGGGCACGACATCATGGATTTCATGAACTCCCAGCAAGCCGATGCCAACGTCATAGTGACCAGTGGCGATCGCGGTATCGAAGCGGCAATTGGTGCGCTCAAACGCGGGGCTTACGATTACCTGCGCAAGCCCTACAGCCCGGAAGAACTCCTCAAGACGGTTGACAACGCCTTGAAGCAACGCCGCCTGCAGGCTGAAAATCGGCACATCACATGGCAACTTGAAAGCTCAGAGAGAAAATATCGCTATCTGGTCGACAGTTCACCCGACATCATCTACACCCTCGATCATGAAGGCCGCTTTACCTTTGTCAACGACAGGGTGCAGCCATTGTTGGGCTTCAGCCGCAGCGAACTGATCGGCCAGCATTATTCCGTGCTCATTCACGAAGACGACGTGCAGCGCGCAAATTATGTGTTCAACGAGGGCCGGGGCGACTATCGCTTGTCTCGCAACATCGAACTGCGACTCAAGTCGCGCCATGGCGACAGTGAAGTACGCACCTTCACCCATGAATTGATGACGATTTCGTTCATCGCCAGCGACAGCGCACCAGCAGCTGATTTGACCCGGCGCCAAGTGTTTGGCACGCACGGCGTGGCCCGCGACATCACCGATCGCAAGCGGGCTGACGAACTGATTACGTATCAGGCTTATCACGACATCCTGACAGATCTTCCGAACCGGGTGTTGTTCAAGGACCGGTTGGGCTTGGCGGTGCTGCAGGCCAAGCGAAATGACGCCAGCGTCGGGTTGTTGTTTATCGATCTTGATCGTTTCAAACTGGTTAACGACACGCTGGGTCACGCCATTGGCGACAAGTTGCTGCAACAGGCGGCAGTTCGCCTCAAAGCCTGCCTGCGCAGTGGCGACACACTGGCGCGACTGGGGGGCGATGAGTTTACGGCGGTCCTGCCAGAGTTGAGTGATCGGCAAGATGCCGTGTTGATTGCAGAAAAGTTTCTGGAGTGCCTGCGCCAACCGTTCCTGCTGGTTGGGCAATCGGTCCACATCTCGGCCAGTATCGGTATCGCCATCTACCCCACCGATGGGGAATCGACCGATGAGCTGATCAGAAACTCTGATATTGCGATGTACCACATGAAGGCCGAGGGCAAGAACGGCCACTCATTTTTTGACCATTCAATGCTCGATGCCTCGTATCAAAAGATCGCGCTTGAACACAGTTTGCGGTTGGCTCTGGCACGTGGCGAACTGGAGATGTACTACCAGCCACAAGTAGATGTCAAAACGCAAAAGATCATCGGAGCCGAGTCCTTGATGCGCTGGAACCATCCCGAGCGTGGCCTCCTGAGCGCTGGCGATTTCTTGCCATTTGCCGAGGAAAATGGTTTGATCATTCCCATCACGGACTGGATGCTGGAGGCCATCTGCCGTGACCTGCTGGACTGGAATGCGGCCGGCGGCGAATCTGTGCGGCTGTCGCTGAATCTGTCTCCCCAGTACCTTGATCGCGGCGACTTTTTTGACAAGCTCAGAAATGCGCTGGCTCACCACCAGATCAAGCCTTCGCAGATTGAAGTCGAAGTGACCGAGAACATCTGTATTCACAATCCACAGATTGCCATCGAGCAGCTCAACAAGCTCTGCCAACTCGGGGTCAGTGTGGCCATCGATGACTTTGGAACAGGGTATTCCTCCCTGTCCTATCTGCACCGGTTCCCGATTCATACGATCAAGATTGATCGCTCGTTTGTCCTGGAAATCCAGGACGACAATTCGAAATGCCCCGTGGTGCTTGCCATCATCTCAATCGCAAAGGGCTTGAATCTGAACCTGGTTGCGGAGGGCGTCGAAAACCCGGTTCAGGCACGCTATCTTGAAAATTCCGGGTGCAGCACCATGCAGGGCTACCTGTATCACAAGCCTTTGCCACAAGAAAAAATGCTTGAGTTGCTGCGCGACCAAACGACACTGCCGTCAAGCGGCGTTTTCAACTGAATCAACCCTTCGCTTGCTCCCAAAGCCCGTTTCAAGTCTGCAAAGGCCTGGCTTGGGTGCCGGCTGATGTCATCCGATCTAGCGTGGGTCGAAGCGGGGCGAGAATTTTTTCAGAAACGGCTTCATCAGCAAGTCCTCCTTGATGACGTGATTGATCAGCCAATCGCGCAAAAAAGAGCTGAAGTGCTCTGCTGCTGACGCTTCCCAGGCGTCACCAATTTCCTCCTTAATCTGTGTCAATGTCGTGATCAGCGCCTCATGCGAAATGTGCAGATGGGCCGCCTCGGGATAGCCCGCCGCCGTGGCGATCGTCTCCTCCCTGGAAAAATGCATCTTTGAATAGCGCTCCAGGTTGTCGAGCGCCGCCGCCAACGCCACCGGATTCTTGCTCTTCAAGCCCTGTTCCGCCAAATTAATGATGTCGATCAGATATTTGTGATCAGCGTCGATCAGATCATTGCCAACGCTTAATTGTTCTCGCCATTCCAGAGCCATCGAGCCCTCCCTTTGCTTGCGTTGCAGTTATAACCGACCACCAGTTTAACGACGCCTGATGACAGTCACTCGCACACGCCCCGGATGCTGGACGTCAGACTTTTAGGCGCGCAAGGCCTGCCTCAACTCCAACCCCAGCTCGGGCTTGAGCGCAAACGGGTCAGTGGGGTTGCGCCCGAGCATCACGTCTTCCATCCGGGTCTGCACCGAGGCCAGCGCTTTGGGGTGGCTGTAGATGTAGAACTGCCGGCTGGCCACAGCGTCAAACACTTTTTGCGCCACCTCGGCCGCACTGACCTTGCCCGAACCCACCGCCTTGTCGCTCATCGCCTGCCCGATCAACTGGCTGCGCGTGGCGCGCGCGCTGGGCGCATCTTGCGGGCGGTTGCGGTGGCTCTGGCTGATGCCGGTCGGCACAAAAAACGGGCACAAGACCGAGGCGCTGATTTGGTCGGTGACCAATGCCAGGTCCTGGTACAGCGTCTCGCTCATGCTCACCACCGCGTGCTTGCTGGCGCTGTAAACGCCCATGTTGGGCGCATTGAGCAGACCGGCCATGCTGGCGGTGTTGACGATGTGGCCGCGCCAGGTGAGGTCTTTTTTTGCCGCTGCCAGCATCATCGGCGTGAACACGCGCAAGCCGTGGGCGACGCCCATCAGGTTGACGCCGATCACCCACTCCCAGTCGGCCGCGCTGTTTTCCCAGATCAGGCCACCCGAGCCAACGCCCGCATTGTTGAACACCAGATGCGGCGCGCCAAAGCGCGCCAGCACCGCCTGGCCCAGGGCTTCAACCCGGTCGGCTTTGGACACATCCAGCTGAACCGCCAGCACCGGCGCACCCAGGGCCTGCAACTCGGCGCTGGCGCGGTCCAGCGCATCTTGCTGCACATCGGCCAGCACCAGGTTCATGCCGAGTTTGGCGCCAATGCGGGCGCATTCCAGGCCAAAGCCGGAACCCGCACCAGTGAGAACGGCCGTTTTGTTTTTGAAATCAGTGATCACGAGGCATCTCCAAAAAGATAAAAAAAAAGGGGTCAATCAGCGCCAGGGTGGCATCAGGGCGTGCGCAGCATTTCCAGATGCGCGATGCCGTCCTCCAGATAGGGCAGGCCCTGGTCGACAAAACCGTGGGATGCATAAAAGTCAGCTAAATGAGCCTGGGCGCCAATGCGGATCGGCTGCGCGCCCCACTGCGCGTGAACTGCCTCAATGGCGCGTGCCATCAGCGCGTGCCCCAAGCCGGTGCCGCGCGCAGCGGGCGCCGTCAGCACGCGGCCAATGCTGGCCTCGGCAAACTTGACCCCGGCGGGAAAGCAGCGCGCATAGGCCAGCAACTGCGGCTGCGGCGGCTTGGCAGAGCCGCTGGCTAACCCGGCATCGGACCCGGCCGCAAAGCCCAGCAAGTGCATCGCTTGCGCGTCAGCCCCGTCCAGGTCCTGAAAGACACAGTTTTGCTCGACCACGAACACCGCGCTGCGGAGTTGCAGCAGCGCGTACAGGTCGGCAATGCGCAGGTCGGCAAAGCACGTCCATTGCCAGTCCAGTGGCATGTGTCTGCTGCCGGCGACGCCACCACTGGCGCACGCCATGCCAGCCGAGGCGAACGTTTCGCTCATGCGGGCGCCGCGGCCTTGAGCACATAGCCAATGCGCGGAAAGTGCACCTGCACGGTACCGGCGCGCACATCGACCCGGCGCACGCTGTAATGGGTGCGGCTGGCCGCGATCAGCTCGCCTTCGGTCACATCGGTGCCAAAGCTCTCCGCCGCCACGGTCACGCGGCTGCCCAATGGAATGCCATGCTCGTCCTCAAAAATCGAGTCTTTCAGGCTGCTAGCCCCCGTCGATGCTGCGCAGACAGCTATTGATTCTGCAGCAGACGATTTCTCCATGCGACCGTGTCCGAGCGCCGCCATGCGGTCCATCCAGGCCAGCACGGCAGGGGTGGCGTCCAGAATGCCAGCCATCACCGGCACCACCTGGCGCGTGAACCACAAGGGGTGGTAGACGGCAAAGTCGGCCACGCAGGGCGCGTTACCGAGCAAGAAGTCCTGGCCGTCGAGCATGTTGGACAGGCGCCGCAGATACGACTTGTAAGCGGCGCTGGCGTCGCCCGGGCGCAGGCGCGTCATGCCCGCGCTCATGGCGGCCCGATCCAGGCCAAAGGCCTTGGCCGCCTCGGGCGGCACGCCGTTGAACAGCGCAGCAGCTCCTTTGGCTTGCAGGTTGTAAGCCATGGCGGCCCAGAACAGTGTGCTGTCGGCCCATTGCGCCAGCACCCGCGCCAGCCCCTTGTGCTGCGCCGGGTACAGCGTCGGCTCTGGCTGCAGGTGCTCCAGCACATCACAGATCAGGGTGGTGTCGCAGTACACGTCCGAGCCGATCTGCAAAAACGGCGTTCTGCGGTAGCCGCCGGTGAGCGCCAGCACGTCGGGTTTGGGCATGATCGACGGGATGATGACCGACTTCCAGGCCAGTTGTTTGTAGCCCAGCACGAGCCGGATTTTTTCCGAAAACGGCGAGGTGGGATAGTGGTGAAGGATGATGTCGGTCATGGCGGGCTTTCGGTTTAGATCAACTTGACCAGCTGTTTGCCAAAATTCTTGCCTTTGAGCAGCCCCAGAAAAGCTTCCGGAGCGGCCTCAAGGCCTTGCGCAATCGATTCCCGGGCTTTGAGTTGGCCCGTGGCCACCAGCGTGCCCAATTCCTTGAGCGCCTCGGGCCAGACTTCCATGTGTTCGCTCACAATGAAACCCTGCACCTTGAGCCGATTCGTCAGGATCAGCGCCGGGTAGCTCAAGGGCAGGGGCGCGCCGTCGTAGCCGGCAATCATGCCGCAGACCGCGATGCGGCCAAAGGCGTTCATGCGCTGAATCACGGCGTCAAGCACCATGCCGCCGACGTTTTCAAAATAGCCATCCACACCATCCGGGCAGGCGTCCTTGAGCGCTTGGGACAGCGAGGCCGCGTCCTTGTGCAGTTTGTAGTCGATGCAGGCGTCAAAGCCCAGTTCATCGACGGCGTATTTGCATTTGTCAGGGCCACCGGCAATGCCGACGGTGCGGCAGCCACGCGCTTTGCTCAAGGCCGCAAAGGCACTGCCGACCGCACCGGTGGCGGCACTGACCAACATGGTTTCACCGGCCTTGGGCTCGATGATCTTGACCAGGCCGTACCAGGCCGTGACGCCCGGCATGCCCACGGCGCCCAGGTAGGCGCTGAGCGGAATATGGGTGGTATCGACCTTGCGCAGCGCACCCAGCTGATTGGCGTCGACCACGCTGTACTGCTGCCAGCCGCCCATGCCGACGACCTTGTCACCGACGGCAAATTTTGGGTTTTTGGATGCCACCACCTCGCCCACCGTGCCGCCGAGCATGACTTGATTCAAGGCCTGAGGCGCCGTGTAGCTCTTGGTGTCGTTCATGCGGCCGCGCATGTAGGGGTCCAGACTCAGGAAATGATGCCGCACCAGCACCTGGCCGTCCTGCAGCGCGGGGGTTTCGTTGCTTATCAGTTTGAAGTTGCTGGTCACCGCTTCTGTGCTGGGGCGGCTGACGAGATGGATTTGCTGGTTCATGGGCATGGGATTACTCCTTCTGAAGTTACTATCAACTTGGTAGCTACTGATGTAGCAGCACTGGGGGCCAGAGCCCAATTTCTCATAAATATGAGGCGAAATATCAGTCAGTCGAAATGACGCCGGGCGACGCGTTCAAGTCGTGCGCGCTCTTGGGTCCCGTGGGCAGACGGCGCACAAACTTGAAGGTGCCGGTGGCGTGCGCGCACGCCCTGCCCTGTTCATCAAACACCGTGCCCTCGGTGAACGCCATGGTGGCGGTGCGGTGCATCAAGCGGCCTTTGGCGGTGAGCGCGCCGCGGGCCGGTTGCATGAAGCTGGTCTTCATCTCGATGGTGACCGCGCCCATGTCCTGCTGCACACTGCGCGCCGCCACCGCCATGGTCACATCGAGCAGCGTCATCAAAGCGCCGCCGTGCGTGACGTTGAAGGAATTGAGGTGCTCCGGGCGCGGCGTGTAGCCCAGCTCCGAGAAGCCGCCTTCATACAGCCGCAGCTCAAAACCCAGCAGTTCAACAAAGGGGATGGAAACGCCGAAATTCATCGCAGGCCGCGGCGCCGGGCCGCCCGAAGACGCGGCAGCCCCCTCGGGGGGCAGCGCAGTGCGCGTTGTGACAAGCGTGGGGGCCATGTTTTAGCCGCCGATCACCACACTGACGCCGCCATCCACCGCCAGCCACTGGCCGGTGATGTGCTTGCCGGCGTCGCTGGCGAACAGCAGGCACAGGCCCTTCAGGTCTTCGTCATCGCCCAGGCGCTTCAAGGGCGCACCAGCGGCGAGCTTCTCTTCGCCCAGCGCCGCCAGCGTGCCGGCGGTCATCTTGCTCGGGAAAAAACCGGGGCAGATGGCGTTGACGTTGATGTTGTGCTTGCCCCATTCAGCCGCCAGCGCGCGCGTGAAGTTGATGACGGCGCCTTTGGAGGTGTTGTAGGCGATGGTGGTCATCTCGGGCGGGTTGCCACCGAGCCCGGCGATGGAGGCAACGTTGATGATGCGCCCCGAGCGGCGCGCGATCATGCTCTTTTTGGCGATCACCTGGCTGAGCAGAAAGTAGCCGCGCACGTTCAGGTTCATCACCTTGTCCCAGGCCTCGATGGGATGGTCTTCCGCCGGCGAGCCCCAGGCCGCACCTGCGTTGTTGACCAAAATATCCACCTCGCCCATGCGATGCAGCGTCTCATTGGCCAGGTGGTGAATGTCGGCTTCCTTGGCGCAGTCAGCCGCGACCCAGCGCGCGTCAATGCCGGCGGCCTGCAGTTCGGCCGTGGCCTGCTCCAGCTCACTGGCTTTGCGCGCGCTGAGCATGATGCGCGCACCCGCCTCGCCCAGCGCGTGCGCCATTTGCAGGCCCAGGCCGCGCGAGCCGCCGGTAACCAGCGCGGTCTTGCCTTTAAGGTCGAAAAGTTGTTGGATGGTACGGGTCATGGGAGTCTCCTGTTTGTAGTATTTGAATAGCATCGTGCTTGCGCCGAAGCAGTTTGATCAGCTATTTTGCAGGAATTTACCCGATTAGCCCATGACGGCTGTCGCTCGGGCGATAGCGCTCGGTTGCAACGCAGTCTACCTGTCCATTCACAACCGGCTGACGGATCAAGACTGCCCCAGCCAGCTTGCGGTGCTGCCAGCAAGAAGGCTGGTGCAGCTGTCAAATTCAGTCTGAGCCTGCCCCGCTTCTTCCTTCCATTTCTCCGTTTAGTCGCGGACGTTACCGCAGCGGGTTGACCGCAAAATTGGGCTGTCTTAGCATGGCAAAGATACTACTTTCGAACAACAAAAAAAGGAGCATTCATGCCATTCGCCCAGGTCAACGGTCAACACATTTACTTCGAGGACAGCGGCGGTGTCGGGCCGGCCATTGTCTTTTCGCATGGCTTGCTGATGGACAGCAGCATGTTCGCACCGCAGGTGGCAGCACTCAAGTCGCGTTACCGCTGCATCGTATGGGACGAGCGCGGCCATGGCCAAACGGCCACCGGGGCCTGCGCGCCTTTCAGTTACTACGACTCGGCCGATGACCTGGCGGCCTTGCTGGCGCACTTGGGCATCAAACAGGCCGTTTTGGCCGGCATGTCGCAAGGCGGCTACCTATCGCTACGCTGCGCGTTGACCCATCCCGAGCTTGTTCGCGCGCTGATCTTGATCGACACCCAGGCGCTGCCGGAAGACCCGGCCAAAATGCCCCTTTACCAGGCCATGCTGCAGGACTGGGTTGCCAACGGTTTGTCGGAGCAGAGCGCCGCCACGATTGAAACCATCATCCTGGGCGAGCAATGGCCTGGCGCTGCGGTCTGGCGCGAAAAATGGAAAAAGACCGCGCCCGCGGACTTGCTGCAGAGTTTTCAGACCCTGGGCACGCGCGACGACATCAGCGACCGGATCGGGTGCATTGCCGTGCCCGCGCTGGTGATCCACGGCGACAACGACCGCGCGATTGAGCTCCCCCGCGCCAAGGCCATGGCGGACGCCCTGCCCAACGCCCAGATCGTCGTCGTGCCAGGCGCGGGGCATGCCTCCAACCTCACGCACGCGCCCATCGTCAATCCGGCCATCGAATCGTTTTTGGCAACCCTTAATTTCTAGTTCTTAGTTCTTAACTCTCAATCAGGAGACAGTCACCATGCTTCAACCCGGCCTCATGATGGACCGCCCGCTTCTTATTTCTGACGTGATCGAACACGGCGCGGCCCAGTTCGGCGATGTGGAGGTGGTCTCGCGTGAAACGCACGGTCCGCTGTTTCGCTACACCTATGCCCAGTGCGCCGCGCGCTCGCGCAAACTCGCCAATGCGCTCAAAGGGCTTGGATTAGAGCCGGGCAGCGCGGTCGGCTCGATCGCCTGGAACAACCATCGCCACCTGGAGGCCTACTTTGCGGTCTCCGGCAGCGGCATGGTGATGCACACCTGCAACCCGCGCCTGCAGGCGCAGCAGCTCATTTACATCATCAACCACGCCGAAGACGCGGTCATGCTGTTTGACGCTACCTTTGCGCCCCTGGTCAAAGGCATCGCCGCGCACTGCCCCAAGATCAAGGCCTGGGTTTGCCTGAGCGACGCGGCCAACATGGCGGCGGTTGAAGGCGTGAGCAATGTGCTGTGTTACGAGGAACTGATCGCCCCGCACAGCGAGCAGTTTGACTGGCCGCAGTTTGACGAACGCACCGGTGCCGCGCTGTGCTACACCTCGGGCACCACCGGCAACCCCAAGGGCGCGCTGTACTCGCACCGCTCGATCGTGCTCAACGCCATGTCAGGCTGCCTGCCGGGCATTTTGTCGCTCTCGCCCCGAGACACGGTGCTGCCGGTGGTGCCGATGTTTCACATCAATGCCTGGTGCATTCCCTACGCCGCGCCCATCGGCGGCTCGCGGCTGGTGTTGCCCGGCCCGCGCCTGGATGGCGCGAGCCTGTATGAACTGATGGAAACCGAGCGCGTGACCGTGAGCGCCGGTGTGCCCACCATCTGGCTCGGTCTGATGCAGCACGTCGAGCAGCACGGCCTGAAGTTTTCAAGCATGCGCCGCACGGCGGTGGGCGGCTCGGCCATGCCGGCGTCCTTGATTGCCAAATTTGTCGACGACTACGGCGTTGAGGTGCGCCACGGCTGGGGCATGACCGAGACCACCGCCGCCACCACCATGAGTTGCCTCACGCCCAGGGACCTGGAGCTGAGCCCGGAGCAGCAGCACGCAACCATAGCCCGCCAAGGCAAGTCGGTGTTTGGCGCCGAGCTCAAGATCGTCGATGAAGCCGGCGTCACCTTGCCGCGCGACGGTGTGTCGCAAGGCGAGTTGATGGTGCGCGGGCAGTGGATCGTGACCGGTTATTACAAAGGTGAGCGCTCGCCGCTGGTCGATGGCTGGTTCCCCACCGGCGACATTGCCACCATCGACGCCCATGGCGTCATGCAGATCCGCGACCGCGCCAAAGACGTCATCAAGACCGGCGGCGAGTGGATCAGCTCGATCGACCTCGAAAGCGCCGCCATGGGGCATCCGGCGGTGGCGATGGCAGCCGTCATCGGCGTCAAACACCCCAAGTGGGATGAGCGCCCACTGCTATTCATCGTGCGCAAGCCGGGCCAGACGGTGGAGCGCGAAGACATCCTGGCTTTTCTCACCGAGCGCGTCGCCAAGTGGTGGGTGCCCGATGAGGTCATCTTTGTGGAATCGCTGCCGGTCGGTGGCACCGGCAAGGTGCAAAAAGGTGATTTGCGCAAGCAATACGGCGGCGTCTTCAGTTAAGCCGTGGGAGGCGCGCGGGTGCGGGTGCCAAAACCCGCCCTGATTTACATTGAATCGGGCGCTAGCCCACGTCATTGCTGAACTATTAGCTATCGTAAAAATAGTCTTTTGATGCCAGTAGCAGCCAGCCATCAAAATGGCGTTTTTGCCATCGTCGCCGTGCGTTGCGCGCGACGCCGACTTTGAACCCACGCTGGTGGCGCCACCTAAGGCGCCCCGCCGTCGGTCGCCAGATGCGGCGATACTTGCCCCGACTGTCCCGACTTGATGCAGCCTGTCTTCTTTAGATGCAGCGCATCGCCCCGCTCTGGCCTTGGGGCCTTTCCTTTTCGTACAGTCGCGCCATTCAACACCACAAAGACATTGGAGCCCATCTTGAATGACGCAGTAACCTCTCCTGACAACAACAGCCGGTGGGCCCGCTTTTCCAGACGCTGCGTGCTGTCCTTTCACGTCTATGCGGGTTGGCTGGTCAGCATCAGCTGGAAGCGCTTTTTTATGCTGGCGCTGCTGTTGATCATTTCCATGGCGATCATTCATGACCTGCCGCCGTTCAGCTGGACCTATCTGGAAGCGGTGAACGACAGCGATAGCGCGCGTGACGCTGACGCGACGCCGTCCGGCGCGCCGGCCGGCAAGGCCAGTAACCACGGCAAGAAGGGGGTGGACATTTCGATTGATGAAAAGGGTGTGCGCATCACGCCGCGCCAAACCCAAAGCGCCACCGAGCCGGCCTTGCCCGCCTCGGCCGCCTCGGCTCCGGCCGCGACTGCTTCGGCAACGGAAACGGTGCTGGATGCGCCCGGGGTGACGATCAAGATGCCGCCCGGTGAAGACGCCGAAAGCTTCAAGGAACTCATTGCCGATATCCGGCGCGAGGTGCTGGACGAGCGGCAGGGCTCCTACGTCCAAGTTCGCAAGTATGGCGAACCGCTGATGCCGTTGACCCTGTGGTTCATCGTGATTTCCATGATCATCAAGGTCACTTACAAGGGCACGGTGCAGGCCGAGGCCAAGGCGGCGCAGGCCACTGAAGTGGCAGAAGCCGAGTCACTGAAACGCCAGGTGATCGAGGCCCGTATGGCGGCGATGCAGGCGCAGGTGGAGCCGCATTTTCTGTTCAACACCCTGGCCAGCATTGACCACCTGATCGAAACCGACCCGCCGCGTGCCAGCAAGATGCAGAAGAACCTGATCGCCTTGCTGCGCGCCACCATGCCCACCATGCGCGAAGCCAATGCACAGGCGACGCGGGACCTGGGGCGCGAGCTGGCGATGATTCGCCCCTACCTCGAGATATTGAAAGTGCGTATGGAAGACCGACTGCAGACCGATATACGCGTCAGCGACGGCCTGCTGTCGGCGGAGTTCCCGCCCATGATGCTGCAAAGCCTGGTGGAGAACGCCATCAAGCACGGGTTGGAGCCCAAGGCCGATGGCGGCCAATTGACCGTGGGCGCCGAGATCGTTCATGGCAAGCTGGCAGTCACGGTGGCCGACACCGGTCTGGGCTTTGGCAAGGCCGCAACAAACGGCACCGGCATTGGTTTGAGTAACATCCGGGAGCGCTTGGCGCTGCTCTATGGAAACAAGGCCAGCCTGCGCGTGACGGAGCCAAGCGGCGGGGGCACCTCGGTCACGATCACCGTGCCCTATGTGGCCCATACAGACGCGGCGATGGACGCGGGAGCCGCGCAATCCGCCTGAATTAGCGAATGACTGGTGTAACGCTGGAGCCCAAGATGGCACGTGCCCTGATTGCCGATGATGAACGTTTGATGCGCGACCAGCTGCGTGCCCGCCTGGCGGAAGTCTGGCCGGAGCTGGAGATCGTGGCCGAGGCCAGGAACGGTGAAGAAGCCGTGGCCCTGACCACGCAGCATCAGCCCGACATTGTGTTTCTCGACATCCGCATGCCGGTGCTCACCGGCGTCGACGCCGCACGCCAGATTGCCCAACTGCCCACCTACGAGGAAGCCGGTGGCTGGCCCGGCTGCGAGATTGTCTTCATCACCGCCTATGACCAGTACGCGGTACAGGCTTTTGAGCAGGGCGTCGTCGACTATGTGCTCAAGCCGGCCGAGCGCGAGCGCCTGCAGGTCACCATGGAGCGCATCAAGGCGCGCATGGCGGATCGCGCCCGCCCAAACGCCAACGGTCAGGACGGCGGCAACGATTCCACCACTCCGCTGCCCACCCACACCCCTGGCATGCAACAGCTGCTGCAGCGTCTGGCCGAACAAATCAGCCCCAAGGCCACCCCGAAGCTGCAGTGGATCCAGGCCACGGTGCGCCAGAGCATCCAGATGATCCCGGTGTCCGATGTGCTGTTCTTCATCTCGGATGAAAAATACACCCGGGTGCAGACCGCCACCTTGGAGGCGCTGATTCGCAAGCCGATCAAGGAACTGGTGGAAGAACTCGACATGAGCCAGTTCTGGCAAATCCACCGCTCCACCCTGATCAGCACCAAGGCGATTGCGGGCGTGAGCCGCGACGAGCGTGGTCGGCAATTGGTGAGCGTGCGCGGTCTCAGTGAAAAGCTGGAGGTCAGCCGCAGCTACGCGGGCTTGTTCAAGAGCATGTAGCCGGCGGCAGGCGGTGGCAGGCGGTGGCCATGCCCCAACGGAGTCACCTGAAATTTTGAACAAATCAGCCTCTAGCCCACGTATCTATTGACTATGTGGCTATCAAACCTGAAGTCAGCTGGGACCTGAGGGCAAAGCGTTAAGCTTGTGCCCCACCCCATCACACCGCCATGCAGACCCAACACACCACCCCCAGCAAAGAGCAGATCGCGCTGCTGCCCGAATTTGACCGTCTGGGGCCGAACCGCATCGCGCTCGTGAGCACGGCGGCACAAGCGTTGCAGGCGCACGCGGAACTCAGCCGCTCGGCCGTCTGGGGTTTTGATACCGAGTCCAAACCGACATTTTTCAAAGACCAGTTGTCCGAGGGGCCGCACATCGTGCAGCTGTCCACCGTCGACAAGGCCTGGGTGTTTCAGCTGCACGACCCCGAATGCCGCGCCGTGGTGGCGCAGCTGCTGGCATTGCCGGGCATCACCAAGGCCGGTTTTGGCCTGGGCGACGACCGCAAGCGCATCCAGAGCAAGCTGGGCGTGGACGTGGCGCAGATGCTGGAACTCAACATGGTATTTCGCCAGCGCGGCTACCGCAAGGACATGGGTGTCAAAGGTGCGGTGGCGGTGCTGTTCAAGCAGCGCTTCATCAAGTCAAAGAAAGCGACCACGTCGAACTGGGCTTTGCCCAGCCTGAGCCAGGCGCAACTGGTCTATGCCGCCAATGACGCCTACGCCGCCATTCGCGTGTTCCATGCGTTGGGTGGCATTTAGACCCCGCAGCTGCCCCGCGCCCGATCAGAATTTGGGAAACCGGATGCGACTGATCATCAAGGAACCCGAGAGCGCAAACAACAAGACCAGCGGGTGCAGCATGAAACCAGCTAACTTGACCTGGCCAAACCAAAGTGACGTGCCCAAAGCCCCTTGCATGGCGGCAACGAGCAGCACCAGCACCAGTAAGAGCGAGGTCGGAATCGGCGTTCCCTCAAAGTATTTCACTTTGTCTTGTCCTTGAGAAAGCGCCTCGGCCGTGACGTTGTAGCGCGCCAGGCGTGACACGCCGCACGCCACAAAGTAGGTCAGGACAATGCGGTCGTACAGGCCCTGCATGCCGCAGCCATAGGCAATCAGCGCTGGCGCGACACCAAAGGAGATGATGTCAGCGAGCGAATCAAGCTCGCGCCCCATCGGCGATGTCTTCTGGCGCCAGCGGGCAATGCGACCGTCCAGCACATCAAATACCATGGCGGCCACCACCAGCGCGCAGGCAAAGTAGATGTGCATGACCTCACTGGTTTGCAGGTAGGTCATCATGGAAAACATGGCGCCCATGCCACAGATGGCATTGCCCAGGGTGAACCAGTCGGCCAGATGAAATTCCCGAATCATTGAAAAAGTCTTATTCATAGTGCGTGTCCTCCTGGCCGGCAGGTTACTCCACTTTTTTGAAAAGCTGCCGGACCTCAAACGCTGCGCTGGCATACTCTCTGCGTGACAGCCGCAACCCCCTCGCCACTGGCCACCCCGGCTCCCAAGAGGCCTGACGCACAGGCCGTGGCCCTGGCGTGCGTGGCGGCGGCTGGCCATTTCGACGAACTGCGCGGTGCCACCGCCCCCCGCCCTGCGGCAACCGACGCTGAGGCGGCCGCTTCATACGCCGATCAAGACCAATTGACACCGGCATGGGGTCAGTTCTTTGAGTATTTATCAGGCCAGGCTGCGGCGGACCTGACCCAGCGCGCCGGCAGTCTGGCGCGCCAGGTGCGCGACGATGGCGTCACCGACAAGGTGTGTGCCGACGAAGACGCAGCGCAGCACTCCTGGGCGCTGAACCTGTTTCCGCTGCTGATTGAGCCGGGCAGCTGGCAGCAGATTGAAGAGGGCGTGCGGCAGCGGATGCGGCTGCTCGAGCGTCTCATGGCCGATGTCTACGGGCCGCAGCAGTCGCTGATGCAAGGCTGGCTTCCGCCGGCGCTGGTGCAGGGGCACCCGGGCTACCTGCGTGCCATGCACGGCGTCAAACCGGTCGGCGGCAGGCATTTGCACATGGCGGCCTTCGACCTGGCGCGCGGTCCGGATGGCAATTGGTGGCTGGTAGGTCAGCATTGTCAGGCACCATCGGGTTTGGGCTGTTTGCTCGAAAACCGGCTGGCCATTGCCAGCCAGTTTCCCGAGGCGTTTGCGGCCCTGCGCGTGCAAGGTCTGGCCGAGACTTACCGCGCCCTGATGGACAGCCTGAAAATGATGAGCCCGGCCGGGCCGGATGCGCACCTCGCCTTGCTCACCCCCGGCCCCTACAACGAAACCTATTTTGAACAGGCCTACCTGGCGCGCTACCTGGGCTTGAGCCTGGTGGAAGGCAGCGACTTGGTCGTGCGCGACGAGCGGCTTTACCTCAAGACCCTCAAAGGCCTGGTGCCGGTGCATGGCCTGTTGAATCGGGTGAATGATGAGTATTTGGACCCGCTGGAGCTGCGCGCTGACTCCACCCTGGGCGTGCCGGGTTTGTTGCAGGCGATCCGCGCCGGCCATGTGCTGGTGGCCAATGCGCCGGGCTCGGCTTTTCTGGAGTCACCCGCCCTGCTCGGCTTCTTGCCGGCGCTGTCGCGCCATTTGCTGGGCGAAGAGCTGCAATTGCCGGCCTTGCCGACCTGGTGGTGTGGCGAGCGCTCGGCCCTGGAAGACGCCCTGCCCCGCCTGCGTGAGAGTGCTATCAAGGCCACCTACCCCGGCTCGCCCGTTCATCACAGTTTTGACGCCGTCTTGGGGCGGGCCCTAGCAGCGCGCGAACTCGACGAATGGGCCGGGCGCATCGTGCGCCAAGGCGAAGAGCACACCGTCCAGGCCGATCTGCCCTTGTCGCAAATGCCGACCTGGCAGAGCTCGGTACCGGCCAACGGCGCCAACACGGCGGGCGCTGCCGATGAAGCGGCGGGTCAGGTGCTGCCGCGCTCGGTCATGCTGCGGGTGTTTGTGGTGTCAAGCGGCCTGCAGTCCTGGCGCGTGCTGCCCGGCGGACTGGCGCGAGTGGCAGGTAGCACGGCAGATGTGGCCGCCATGCAGCGCGGGGGCAGCAGCGCCGACGTCTGGGCTCTGACGCGCGGCGACGTTGATCCAACAGCGCCGCTGCAGCCGCCCATGACAGCGGCCTCGCTGGCGCAGCCCAAGCGGCTGGTCACCCGTCGCGCGGCAGAGAATCTTTTTTGGTTGGGCCGCTACACCGAGCGGACCGAAAACGCGCTGCGGCTGGCCAGCCTGACGTTGGAATGCCTCAACGGCGAGGATCAGTCGTCGCCGGCCTTGCTGGCCTGGCTGGGCGAGATGGCACTGGCCAACACGCTGGTGCTGCCGAGCGTGTCTTCGGCGCTGCAGGAGCGTCGCGTTTTTGAGCGTTCGTTGATCGCCAGTCTGGCCAGCTCAGACGGTGCCACCAGTGTCGGCTACTACCTGCGGGCTCTGAAAATGGCCGCCTCTGGCGTGCGTGAACGGCTGTCGCAAGCGCATTGGCGCGTCATTGTCCAGGCTGAGGAAGCGCTGTCTGCCGGCTGTGCAAAGCACACCGGCCAAGGCGATTTTTCGTCGCAGGCGGCGCTGCGCCTGCTCACGGATACCGGTGACCACCTCACCGCCATCACCAGCGCCCAGCTTGAGTGCATGACGCGCGATGACGGCTGGCGCTTGCTCAGCATTGGCCAACTTATTGAGCGCCTGGGCTTCTTGGCAGCGACCCTGGCACGCGGCTTTGAGACCGGCAGCGTGCATACCGACGCGGGTGTTGAAGCCATGACAGCGCTATTTGACGGCGCCATCGCCTCTCACGCGCAGCATCGGCAAAGCCGCGACATCGCCGACCTGTTGAACCTGCTGGTGCTTGGCCCCGACAAGCCGCGTTCGCTGGCTTGGGTCACCCACACGCTGCGCGAGCGTCTGTCTGAACTAGCCGACAGTGCGCCCGGTCAAATCGGCGCCTTGTTATTGCGCATACCCGACCCGCAAACGTGGAAACTGGCGCCACTGTGCCAAACCCGGCCCTCGGGTTCAAACGGCTATTTCTTTGAACTGAACGATTTGCTGCTGCAGTGCTCGCGCGCTGCCATTGAGGTATCGGATGCCATTCAAGGCAACTATTTCACGCATTCGGGCGCTCTCAACCAGAGCGTGACCACATGAAACTTCGCGTGACCCACGAAACCCGCTATGACTACGCGCCAGCAGTCCAGACCGCGCAGCACATGGCCTATCTGCAACCGCTGAACGGACGCGGTCAAAGGCTGCTGCAATACTCGCTGCAAATCGACCCGCTACCGTCCCAGAACCGCCAGACACAAGACGTATTTGGCAACACCCGTTGTTATTTCTCGCTGCAGACGCCGCACACGGTCCTCACCGTGGTGGCACGCAGCGTCGTCGTGACGGTCGATTCTTCACAACCTGCAAGCAGCATCGGTTGGGAACAAACCCGGGAGTTATTCCGGTACCGCTCTGGCGTGCGCTTTGACGCCGCGACTGAATTTGTCTTTGCGTCCCCTCTTGTGCCCAGACACAGCGAATTTGCGGCCTATGCGCGGCCCAGTTTCGCGCCCGACGCCGGCGTATTGGCGGCAGCGCAGGACTTGATGCAGCGCATCCACAGGGACTTCACCTACGAGAGCGAGAGCACCCAGATCAACACGCCGGCACTGCAAGCGCTGGCGCAGCGCAAAGGCGTGTGCCAGGATTTTGCCCACATCATGATTGCCTGCCTGCGGGCCATGGGCGTCCCGGCGCGCTATGTCAGCGGCTATTTGCTCACCCTGCCTCCACCCGGCAGCGTCAAACTCCAGGGCAGCGATGCATCACACGCCTGGGTGTCCGTGTATGTGCCCGACCTGCCTGCCGGTGCGCGCTGGTGCGATCTGGACCCCACCAATAACCGTAGCGGCTGGCACTCGCCCGGCGCAGACTATGTCACGCTGGCGCTGGGACGCGACTTCTCCGACGTGTCCCCGATTCGCGGCGTCATCCACGGCGGTGCCGACCACACGTTGTCCGTGGGTGTCACCGTGGAATCTGTCGCCAGCGACGATCAGGCCAGCCAGGCAAGCGGCCCGGCCAACAATGAGGAACAAGCCCCATCGCCAGGCCAGAGTCAGTCACCAAGCTAGGCCGATATGAATTTGATAGCTAATCGCGCTTGATATTCGGCGGCCAAAGGCGTCATTTCTTCAGCAGGTCTGCGTTTTCCTGACCCATATTCAGCGACATCCGCGCCGCGGCTCGCGCGATGAGAATTCTTCAAGATAGCGGTTCAGGGCTACCGGCGTAAGCGTCTAGCCGTGGCATATTGATTTGATTCCGCTACTTGCCGACCATCGCGGTCATGACGGACAAGTTGTCGATGATCTGCAGTGTGCTGGCGGGCCAATTGGTCCGCTGGATGCGCGCCATCATCTTCAGCACCAAAGTTGGCGCGAGCTCAATCGCTTCGTCAATCCGAGCCGCTGGCCTAGCCTGGTTCTCAGCCGGCGCTCTGCCATTTATGAGGAAGCAACTCCTCGATTCGGCTGTTGAGTTGCGTCGGCAGCCGGGTGAGCACATCCTTGAGGTAGGCAAATGGGTCGTGCCCATAGAGCTTGGCCGACTGCAGCAGGCTCATCACGACAGCCGCGCGCTCGCCGGCCAGTTCGCTGCCGATGAACAACCAATTTTTTCGACCAAGAGCCCAGGTCCGCATCTGGTTCTCGATGTGGTTGTTGTCGATCGGCACAGCACCGTCATGCAGGAAACGCGAGAGCGCCTGCCAGTGGTTCAGGCTGTAGTCAATGGCCTTGGCAATCGCGCTGCCGTCGGGCACACGTGTGCGCTCAAGCTGCAGCCAGGCATGCAGTTCTTCCCACAGCGGTTTGCTTCGCTCTTGGCGCATCTGCAGGCGCTGCTCACCGTTCATTGCTCTGGCGTCGGCCTCAATCCGGTACAGCCAGGCGATACGCCCGATCGCCTGCGCGGCCACGGCACTGGCATTGGCCTTGAACAGTTCGTCGAACTTCCTCCTGGCATGAGCCAGGCAGTTCGCAGTAAGCCGCCCCTCAAAGGACATCGTCGCGTCGTAGCCAGCGTAGGCGTCCACTACCAAGGTCCCCGTCCAGCCTTTGAGGAACTCGTGCGGGTACTTGCCCCCACGCCCGGCGCAGAAGTCGTAGACCACCCCGGGCTGCTCTTCGAACACCCCTTTGGCGTAGGCCCACATATAGGCCTTTTTGGTCTTGCCTGCGCCGGGGTCCAGCAGTCCGATGGGCGTCTCGTCGGCGTGAACCACACCAGATCTGAGCACGAATTGCCGGTGCGCCTCATACAGGGGCAGCAACTGTGCCCCGGTCTGACCGCTCCAGGCCGCCAGCGTCGAGCGCGGCGTGTGCACTCCAGAGCGCGCGTTGATCTGCTCTTGCCGGTAGTACGGCAGGTGATCAACAAACCGGCTGATCACGGTGTGGGCCTGCAAGCCCGGCGTTGGCAACGCGTTGTCAAAGACTTGGGGCGCGGCGGGCTCCTGCACCATCAACTGGCAGCAGCTGCAAGCCCACTTGCCGCGAATCTGGCGCTGCA
>NZ_JAAFHA010000054.1 GCF_010365055.1 Rhodoferax sp. | reverse complement strand
CCCACCGTGAGCAGCCGAGCCGCCAGTGTGACCACTATAGCCACGGCGGCGGCAATCAATTCGTTCATTGAAAACGTCACCAGCAGCACTTCCATGCCAATAAGAACGAACAGCGTGGCGTTGAGTATTTCGTCGAGTAGTTCCCAGAACATGTCCACATAGTGGCGCGTGGTGTCCGACATGGCCAGCGCGCGCCCGTGGTTGCCGATGATCAGGCCGGCCACCACCATCGCCAGCGGACCTGACACATGCAGCCGTGCCGCCAGCGCGTAGCCGCCGATGACCGCCGCCAGCGTGAGCAGCACTTCGACCTGGTAGTTGTCCACGCTCCTGAGCAGGACAAACGTCAGGTAGCCCAACACCAAACCAAGCAGCAGGCCACCACCGGCCTCGTGCAGCAGCAGCGTGACACCCTGGCCCAGCGTCGGTGTAATGCCGCTGGCCAGCATTCCCAACAGGAGCGAAAAAATCACCACCCCGACGCCGTCGTTGAACAGCGACTCACCTGCGATCACTAACTCCAGCTCCTTGGGTGCGCCAGCAGATTTGAGGATGCTCATGACGGCAATCGGATCGGTGGGGGAGATCAAGGCGCCAAACAGTAGGCAATAGACCAGCGGCAAAGGCAAGCCCACCAAGGGTAGCGTCCACCACATGCCAAAACCCACCACCAAGGTGGACAGCAGCGTGCCCAAGACCGCCAGTCCGCCCACTTGCCAGCGGTAGGCCTTGAGCTCGCTCAGGTCAATGTGCAGGGCACCTGCAAACAGGAGCAAGGACAGCATGCCCTGCATAAGCACGTCAGAAAAGTCAATCGAGCGCAACAGAGAGGCCTCGTACTCGCGCAGCACATGCGCCACACCCAGGGCATCGAGTCCAATCAGCGCCAGAGAAAACACCAGCGCCGCCGCCATCACGCCAATCGTGGTTGGCATCTTGATGAAGCGGTAATTCAGGTAAGCCAGCAAGGCGGTGATGACGAGGCAGATGGCAGCGATATTGAGCATAGGGGGGTGAGGGGCCCTTAGAATGAATCAGAATGTCTGATCCGGTCGACTTTACAACCGGATCTCTGCCCTCGCAGCATGGAAGATTCAGGTGGCGTATTGTCTGTTCTGTCGCGTCGGGCAGCAATCACAAAGACGGCAAGGCTGTTGCACAGCTGTCTCAACTTCACGGGAGTCAACGGACATGAATGCAAAGAACTCGGGCAATGATTCGCAATGTCTTACGCTTGGCAGGGCGGCATTTGACGCGATCATTTTCGATCTCGATGGCGTGGTCACCCGCACGGCCAAAGTTCACGCTACCGCATGGAAAACGCTGTTCGACGCGTTTCTTCAACAGCAGGCGGGTGCCACCGGCAAGCCCTTGCAGCCCTTCGATATGGACGTCGACTACCGCCGCCTGGTTGACGGCAAGCCGCGCTATGACGGTGTGGCCGATTTCCTCAAGTCGCGCGGTATCCATCTTCCCTACGGCGATCCGGCTGATCCGCCTGAGCGGGAGACCGTGTGCGGACTCGGCAATCGCAAGAACCTGCTGTACCTGCAAGCGCTGAAGCAGGGGGTGGAAGTGTATGACTCCACGATTGGGCTCATCCATCAGTTGCGGGCGCAGGGCTTCAAAACAGCCATCATCTCTGCCAGTAACAACTGCGCGCAAGTGCTTGAATCCGCCGGCATCACCGCTTTGTTTGACGTGCGCGTGGATGGGGTGGCGGCACAACGCCTGGGCCTGGCCGGAAAACCTGCGCCTGATGTATTCCTGGAAGCGGCGCGACAACTTGGTGTGAAACCGGCGCGCAGCGTGGTGGTGGAAGATGCGCTTGCCGGCGTGCAGGCAGGCCGACGTGGTGGCTTTGGCATGGTCATCGGCGTGGATCGTAACGGTCATCGACAAGAAAAGAAAGACGCAGGCGCGCACGTAGTTGTGGCCGACCTGGCGGAAGTCGGCATCGCGCGGGATACCGCTTCTGCTCGCCGGCGCAGTGCCGAACTTCCTTCCGCTCTGGCGGCGCTTGACGACATCAAAACCCGCATGAAGGGCAGGAACCTGGCGGTTTTTCTTGACTATGACGGCACGTTGACGCCCATTGTGCAACGCCCCGAGCTGGCACTGCTGTCCGACGACATGCGAGAGGCGGTGCGCGCATTGGCCCAAGGCTGCACGGTGGTCGTGATGAGTGGCCGGGATTTGCCCGATGTGCAGGCAAGGGTGGGTCTGAAAGACATTGTTTACGGCGGCAGCCACGGCTTTGAAATCCGTGGCCCCCAGGGCATGCACATCGAGCAACAGCAGGGCAGCGAATTTCTGCCCCAGCTCGACCTGGTCGAGCTGGGGCTGCGGCAGCGGCTTGGGCGCATTCCCGGCATTCTGGTCGAGCGCAAGAAATACTCCATCGCAGTCCATTTCCGCCTCGTTGGCGAGTCTGACCTGGACGCGGTAGAGCCCGCTGTCAATGCGGTGCTCGCCACACATCCGACACTGCGCAAGACCCACGGCAAGAAGATTTTTGAAGTGCAACCGGATATCGACTGGGACAAGGGCCGGGCCATGATCTGGCTGCTCGGCAAGCTCGGCCTGGAGCAATCCGATGCATTCGTGCTTTATCTTGGGGACGACATCACCGACGAAGATGCGTTCAGGTCGCTCAATGCGCGCGGCAACGGCATCGGCATCCTGGTGCGGGACGGGCCCCGCGACACCACAGCGCAGTACGCCCTGGACAGCGTTGAACAAGTTCGACGTTTTCTGAGTGAGCTTGCCACACTGAAAGATGGAAAAATGGCATGAGTCAGTGGTCCTTGATTTATGAAAACTTCGATCCGGCCCAGGAAATGCGGCGCGAGGCCCTGTGCACCCTGGGCAATGGCTATTTCGCCACGCGCGGCGCCGCGCCCGAAGCGGATGCAAACGGCGGGCACTATCCAGGCACCTATCTGGCGGGCGGCTACAACCGACTGGTGAGTCAGGTCGCTGGGCGCGAGGTGGAAAATGAGGACCTGGTCAATATGCCGAACTGGCTGCCCCTGACGTTCCGCATTGTCGGCGGCGAGTGGTTTGATTTGCATCGGGTCGACATACTGGCTTACCGGCAGGAGCTCGATCTCAAACAGGGTGTGCTGTTGCGCAGCCTGCGTTTCAAGGACGGTCAGGGGCGCGTGACCCGGCTGGCCAGCCGCTGCCTGGTGCACATGCAACAGCCGCACCTGGCGGCGTTGGAAACCACGCTGACCGCCGAAAATTGGTCGGGACGCATTGAAATCCGATCGGCGCTGGATGGCCGTGTTGTCAATGATGGCGTTGCGCGTTACCGGGGCCTCGGCAACCGGCATCTGGAGTTGCTGGAAACCCGTACGCTCGACGCTGAGACCCTGTTTCTCAGGGTGCGCACCAACCAGTCGCGTATTGAGGTGGTGCAGGCTGCAGCCACACGGCTGTGGGACAATGATCAGCCACTGTCCTGCGAGCGACAGACTCTTGTAGAGCCTGGATTTATTGGCCAGCTCATTGCGCTCGATATCGCAGAAGAAACACCTTTGAGCATTGAAAAGATCATTAGCTTGCACAGTTCGAAGGACAGAGCCATGTCAGAGTGCGGACGGGAAGCGCAAGAAAGCATCATGCGTGCAGGACGTTTCCGCGATCTTTTGCAAAGCCATGTGTTGGCCTGGGGCCACTTGTGGGGACGTTTCGATATGGGCATCGGAATGAACGGGCCGGAGCCGGGGCCGCCGACGGTTCTGGTGCTGCGGCTGCATATCTTTCACCTGCTGCAAACGGTGTCGCTGCACATCATGGACCTGGACGCGGGCGTTCCGGCGCGTGGGCTGCATGGCGAGGCTTACCGTGGCCATGTGTTCTGGGATGAGCTGTTTATCTTCCCGTTTTTGAATCTGCGCGTGCCAGAAATCACCCGCGCGCTGCTGATGTACCGCTACCGCCGCCTTGACGCGGCCCGTGCTGCCGCGCGCAAGGCCGGTTATGACGGTGCCATGTATCCCTGGCAGAGTGGCAGCGATGGGCGCGAGGAAACCCAGCGCCTGCACTTCAATCCGAAGTCGGGCCGCTGGAACCCCGACAAGAGTTACCTGCAGCGCCATGTCAACGCGGCCATCGCGTACAACATCTGGCAGTATTTTCAGGTGACTCAAGACATGGAGTTTCTGTCCTTTTATGGGGCGATCATGATGCTTGAAATCGCCCGCTTCTGGGCAAGCATTGCCACCTACAACGAGGAACTGGAACGCTATGAGATTCTGGGGGTGATGGGCCCAGATGAATACCACGATGCCTATCCGGATAGTGAACGGCCGGGGCTGGACAACAGTGCCTATACCAACCTCATGGCCGTGTGGGTGCTTTGCCGAGCGCTGGAAGTTCTGGAATTGCTGCCGCAGGAGCGGCGCCAGGAGTTGAGTGAGACGCTTGCGCTGCGCCCGGAAGAGTTGGCGCGCTGGGGTGACGTCAGCCGCAGGATGCGCGTGGTTTTCCACGGTGATGGCATCATCAGTCAGTTTGAACGCTACGACCGTTTGCAGGAGTTTGACTGGGAAGGCTACCGAAAAAAATATGGCGATATCCAGCGGCTTGATCGTGTTCTTGACGCCGAGGGCGACACGCCAAACCGTTACCAGGTCTCCAAGCAGGCCGATGTGCTGATGCTGTTCTATCTGTTCTCATCAGAAGAATTGAGCGCGCTCTTCAAGCGTCTTGACTACCCATTTGGATACGACACCATCCCGAAAAACATCGACTATTATCTCAAGCGGACCTCTCACGGTTCGACGCTGAGTCGTGTCACCCATTCTTGGGTGCTGGCGCGATCTGATCGCGAAGTTTCCTGGCGCCTATTTGCCGAGGCCTTGATGAGCGACGTGGAGGATATCCAGGACGGCACCACACCGGAAGGCATACATCTGGGCGCCATGGCCTCCACAGTGGACATGATGCAGCGTGCTTACACTGGGGTAGAGGCCCGCGAGGGCGTGCTCTGGCTCAACCCGCAGTTGCCCAAGACCATCGACAGTCTGTGCATGCATATCCACTACCGCAACAAGTCGCTAACCATCACGGTATCTGGCGACGTGCTAAAAGTTGAGGTGGCGGGCGTCTCGTCAGAGGCCATCAAGATCGGCTTCAAAAACGATATTTATGAACTCCGGCATGGGCAGACGAAGGAATTCACGCTGTGACGCAAAGCAGGACGGCGTCAAGCCGAACCAAGTAGCGCGGCGGCCGGCAGGCGTGCAAATGCTGTGCCCAACGCGATGCAACCGCGCTCGACTACAAGTATCTCGTCGGTGAGTACATTGATCAGTCGTGTGCCGTCGGGCAGGTTGATCGCGACTTTGGTGTCCGACCACACGGACTCGCCCAATGGCGGGAGGATCGCCTCGCCGAGCAGCCGGGCGAATAAGCGCCCGGCAAGGACCACCAGCGTTGCGCCGTTGTGGCGGCGCGTGAACGCGACCACATGCTCGGCGTGCACGCCACTGACCTTGAGCGCTGTGTAGTCTCCATCGCGAAACAGCGCTGGCCGTTCGCGCCGTAGCCGCAATAGACGCCACGTGATCCACAGCTTCGCCTGACCATCCTGCGGTGTGGCCATTAGCGCTGGCAACTGGGCTGGATCGAGGGTTTCCAGTGAGGCAAGACTTTGATTCAGCGATTCAAAGTCAACGGGCCGCCGATTGTCCGGATCCACCAGCGTCAGGTTGATGGTTTCGTGGCCCTGGTACACATCGGGCACGCCGGGTGAGGTGAACTTGAGCAACGTCGTGCTCAGGCTGTTAAGCGCGCCGAGCCGTGCCATCGTGGCGCCGAGTGCCTGCAGTTCGGTGAGGAAGGTGTTGTTTTCAATGTGCCCGAGCAGTGCCCGAACAAAGCCTTCGAGCGCAGCCTCGTAGCTTTCATCCGGATGCGTCCAGCGGGTGTAGAGCTTGGCTTCGCGTGCCGCTTTTTGCATGTAGAGCACGATGCGTTCGCGGTAAGGCACCAGCGTCGCTTCGTCCAATTCGCCTGCTGGCAGCGTGCCCAGCAGTGTCTGATATAGCAGGTATTCGTCGGCACGCGAGGGCGTCCCCGCGGTTGCGCCGGCCGCCTCCAGCTTGTGGCGCAGACCGCGGTGGTGGGCGCGCCAGCGGCGCAACGCCAGTCGCCAGCGTGCCGGCATTTCAGACAACACGTTGATACGACTGCGCACGTCCTCCGAGCGCTTGTTGTCGTGAGTGGACGTGGCCAGCATGTTGTGGGGCCAATGCTGGGCCCTTGCGGCGCTGGCGCTGTGAAAGTCAGCCATCGTGAATCCGAAGTGGGTTGGATCACCGCCAACCTCGTTGAGCGAGCTTAAGGGAAAGTAGCGGTAAAAGGCGGTGTCTTCGACACCTTTGGCTGCTACCGGTGCGCTGAACTGTTGAAACCGGATTGCAAAGCGGCGCACCCGTTCAATCAGACTGTCAGACGCATCGGGCAGCGCCTGCCCCAGCAGCGTTTGGCGCACAAATCCGAAGATCGACAGGTCAGCGTCCTGGCTGTGGCGAACGGCATCGCGCACCGCCCAGTCGACGTAGCGCTGGTCCTGCACGGAGGCTTTTTCAATGAAGTAGGTACGATAGACCGGCAAGCAGGCAGCGACCTCGGTCAATGCTCGGCGCAGCGCATTAAGTGTGTAGTCGCGAGTTCGCCGGTCAGAGCGTGCGATGCGCAGCAACTCGGTTGACAGCACATTGAGTTCGGAGGCCAGCGCCGTGCGAATGATGTCGCGCTTGCCGGCATACGCCAGTTGGTTGAAACTCTCGCTGACGGCGGTGAAGTTGCGCCAGATCAACTCAAATTTGGCCGCCGCCGAAGAATCAATAAACAGACCATTGACCAGATTGGCAAAACGGTAGCCAGTCATGCCGTGGATGTGCCAGTCGAGCGGTATCTCCTCGTGCGGTGCCGCGATCTTTTCCGCCACCACATAGAGCGGGCGCGTCGGCCGACCCTGCTCATCCTGGCTGGTCAACAGGAGGCCGGCACGTCGCGCGTAGCCGTCCTGCAACTGCCGGAAATAGCGGGCCGGATCGTAGAGCCCGTCTGGATGATCTATGCGCAGTCCGTCCACCAGGCCGGCTGCCGCGAGGTCCAGCGCGAACGACTGCGTGGCTTCAAATACGTCTTCGCGTTCCATGCGCAGGGCGGCGAGTTCGTTGATGTCGAAGAACCGTCGGTAGTTGATCTCGTCGGCCGCGACGCGCCAGTAGGCGAGCCGATAGGCCTGCGTCTCGATCAGCGCATGCAGCTCATCGCGGGCGCCGGCCAGATTGAGTTCCGCCACCACGCTGGCGATGGTCTGCGTCACGCTCGCATGGCGTGCCGCCAGCCGCGCCAGTCGGGTCTTTAGAAGCTCCTTGTCACGCGCGCGCTCAGCCCGCGCGGCGGGGTCGCTGGCGTCGCGTCCGGGCAGGTGGCCGAAAGCGGTGGCCGTGCTGGCCAGACTGGCGGCCAGATCAACATCGCCGAGTCGTGCCTGTGCCAGCATCAACACCAGCGGGTAACTCTCGGGCGCCAGCGGAAAGCGATGGTCAAAGTAAAGCAGCGCCAGGCTGCCGGCCTTGTCGTCAAAGTGCAGCACGATCTTGCCGCTCATGAGGACATCGCCATAGTGGTCACCCAATACCGGGAGTAGGACTTTGCCGGTCAGTTCGCGGTTGAGCGGCTGCCAGTCGATGTCGAAGTGCTGGGCAAAAAGTGAGGCCGGTCCGTTCTCCAGCACGTCCATCCACCAAGCATTGTCGCCGCCCATGACGCCCATGTGGTTGGGTACCATGTCGAGCAGCAGGCCCATGCCGAGTTCGCGCAGCGCTAGCGCGAAGCGGTCGAAGCCTTCTCGTCCACCGAGCTCGGGGTTGACCTCGTTGTGTGCCACCACGTCGTAGCCGTGCATGCTGCCGGCGCGCGCCCGCTGGATCGGCGAGCAGTAAACATGACTCACGCCCAGTCTCGCGAGGTAGGGCAGGATGCGGATGGCATCCATGAAAGTGAAATCCTTGTGAAACTGAAGCCTATAGGTGGCGCGCGGCACGATCGTCTGGGCTCCGCTGCGGTGGGATGCCACACGGGAGCGGCGTGGCCGCAGCCCGGACAGGATACGACTCAGACTCAGCATCGCTTCGCTGCTGGTCAGTGCTGGCAGATCCAGCGGCAGCTTGCGCCGCCAGTTGGGTTGCTCGTCAGTGGTGCCGGGCATGCTAATTTGCTCAGCGACGCCGAGCAAGTCCTCAAGCTGGAAGGTCATGAGTCCGCACGGCGTTGCCGCCAAAAACGCGTGCACTGCCTGCACGGCGTGCGCCGACAGGTCTGGCCCGCCCAGCGCATCGGTCATTTCGGCCATCGACAGCAAATCGGCGCGGCGCAGCGCCGACAGGAGCCGCACGCGCGCCTGGGCACGGTCCAGCAGTTGGTTCTCGAAGCCCTGCAAGTCCGGAAACAAACCAAGCTGCGGGCGCAGGTCCAGTCCGCGCCACCAACCGGCCAGTGTCGCCAGATCGTGCGTACTGACCGCCACCATTGCATTCGTCGGGTAGTCGGTCGCCGGTCTGAATTCGCCATTGTCCTGGCGTTCGAAGTACAGCACGCGATAAGACAGCACATCGAAACGCGACAGAGCGGCACGCACCTCGTTGGCCACGGTGCCCAGGTCATCGCCGATTACCATGCAGCGGTTGCGCTGGCTCTCCAAGGCCACGATGGCCAGCATCTCGTCCAGCGCGTAATGCACGTAGGTACCTTCGCGCGCGGTCTGTCCGGGCGGTATCCAGAACAGGCGCATCAGGCCCATCACATGGTCAAGGCGCAGGGCGCCCGCACCGCGCATGGTGCCGCGCAAGGTGTCGATGAAGTAGCGATAGCGGCTGGCGCGCAGGCGGTCGGGCCGCAGTGGCGGCAGGCCCCAGCCCTGACCGTTTGGCTTGAACTCATCGGGCGGTGTGCCGATGCTGGCATCCGGGGCAAAACAGGCGCGCTCGCTCCAGACATCGGAACCCGCGCGATCGGCCGAGACCGCAAGATCAACATACAGGCCCACTCCCATACCCAGTGCCTGGCAATAGTCGCTCGCGCGCGCCAGTTGGCCAGCCGCCAGCCACTGCAGATACTGGTGAAATTGCACACGCTCGGCGTGTCGTTTCGCGAATTGCGTGACCTCGTTGCTGGCGGGATCGCGATAGGCTGGCGGCCAGACCGGCCAACCCAAAATGGAGCCGTCGGAGGCATGAAAATGGGCCTGCAGCGCCTCAAACAGTGCGTGGCGCAACAGTGCCTCACCTCCTTGCGCCACAAAAGCGAGAAAAGCGTGCCCGCGGTCGTCACGCGCCTGTGCGCCTTCGGACGCCAGGTGGTTTTCCCGGAAGTGGCTGAACAGCAATTCGAGCGCCTCGAATTTGGCCGCGGCAACGCCAACATAGTCGACCAACGGCGCCTCGCGCAAGTGGGCCAGCCGGCCCTGAAATTCGGCAGAATGGACAAGCCGCCGCAACGGTTCACAACTGGCATAGTTATCGACCGCCTCGACATCGATGTACAGCACGTTGAGTTGCAGGCGTGACGAGGGGCTGTACGGGCTGGCATGGGCCGGGTTGTGCGCGAACAGCGCGTGCAATGGGCTGAGTCCAATGATGTCGGCACCGCGTTCGGCCATCTGTCCGACCAGCTGCGCCAGGTCGCTGAAGTCGCCCATACCCCAGTTGCGCCGGGAACGCAGCGCGTACAGCTGTACGGTGGGGCCCCAGACTCTGCCGCCGTTTTGCAGCCCCGCCGGACGATAGCAACGCTCGGGAGCGCTGATCACCAGTGTCTCGCCGGCCAGATCCGCCACGCTGAGGCGATGGTAGCCAGCGGCCAGCCGCAGGCTGAACGACAGCTTGCGCTCGCACCAGGCGACACCGTCGAGTTCGGTGCGGGCGATCTCGGGCACCGCATCGGCTGCGACCTCGCCCTGGTGAACGGTGCCGGTTTCGTCGCGCAGTTGCCAGCGGATGTGGGTCAGCGAGGCGGGCAGACGCAGCGACAAGTCCCATTCCGAGGTCGACGCCTGAATCGCGACCACCGGCGGCAGCGCCTGGCACCAGGCTGATCGCTGCACGGCGCCGAGCGCCCCTGGCGCACTTGATTCGTCAGCCAATCTGACACCGAATTCCGAAAGCAAGGCCAGCAGGCGCGCGCGCGCCACCCGGTGACGCGTGCCCCAAATGTCATCATATTCAGTGGCGATGCCAAAGTGCTCGCACAGCTGGCTCAGTGCCTGCGCATTGCGCTCGGTCGACAGTTTAGGCAAGGTTGACCTCCTGCAGCGTCAGAGCCACTGCGCCACGCATGAGTCGCAGCGCGGCGCCCGCGTCGGACTCAATGCCGATGCCATAGAGGAGTTCGCCCGGCGACGCCACTACGCCCGCGCGGGCCTGCGCTCCAAAATGCGCGAGCAAATGCAGGCGTGCACGGCAAGATGGAGTGCCCGCGTGGCCGAGCGTCCATTCAACCCGCAGCGTATCTCCCTCGCAGTGAAAGTGCCCGGCGCCTTGTTGGCCGGCCAGCAGTGGAACCAGTCGGCTTTGGCGCAGATGCAGCAGGTGGCGAACCTCCGCGAGCCAGTCTTTGTGCGGCGCGGTGTCACGCTCCTCCCAGCGTAGCTTGGATGCGAGGAAAGTCGCTTCAATGTTGGGGTCAGGAATGCATGCTTGCGCGGCCTCACTGGCAAACGCAGCGAAGCGCCCGAATTCAGAACGCCGCCCCCTCGACACAGCGTCCGCCAGTTCGGGTCCGAAATCGCAGAAGTATTGAAAAGGCGTGGAAGCTGCGAACTCCTCACCCATGAACAGCATGGGTGTGTGCGGCGACAGCAAAACACAGGCGCAGGCGGCACGTACCAGCGTCGGATCGCCCAGCGCATGTATGCGTTCGCCGAAGGCGCGGTTGCCGACCTGGTCGTGGGACTGCAAGAAAGAGACAAAGGCCACCAATGGCAGTTGCGTGCTCGGCTCGCCGCGCCGCTCGCCATGACGGAACGGCGAGGGCTGCCCCTGGTAGATGAAGCCCTGCGCCAACGCCCGCCCGAGTTGGGCCACCGGTGCGTCGGCGTAGTCAGCGTAGTAGCCATCGGTCTCGCCGGTGGTCAGCACATGGACGGCATGGTGCAGATCGTCGTTCCATTGCGCTGTGCCGATGAGCGGGTCGCCGCTGGGGTCGCGCGCCAGAAAGGATGCCTGGTTGCCATCATTTTCGAGAACCACATGTACTTGTCGCTCACGACCCGGGCCGGCGCGCAGTGCTTCGCAGATCTCGCGCACGATATGGCATTCGGAGTCATCGCGTATGGCGTGAATGGCATCCATGCGCAGACCGTCGAACTGGAATTCTTCCACCCAGTAAAGTGCGTTATGCACGAAGAAGTCGCGCACTGTGCGCGAATCGGTGCCGTCGTAGTTGATGGCCGCGCCCCAAGGCGTCTGGTGCGCAGGATTAAAAAATTGAGGGCAGTAGGCATGCAGGTAGTTGCCCTCCGGCCCGAAGTGGTTGTACACGACGTCAAGGAGCACCATCAGGCCGAGCCCATGAGCGCCGTCGACCAGTGCCTTGAGTTCATCGGGTGTGCCGTAGGATGCATCGGGCGCGAAGGGCAGTACGCCGTCATAGCCCCAGTTGCGTTGGCCCGGGAAGTCGGCCAGCGGCATCAGCTCGACGGCGGTGATGCCGAGTGTGACGAGTTCCGCCAAGCGGCTTTGTGCCGCCGAAAATGTACCCTCGGGGGTGAAGGTGCCAACATGCAATTCGTAAATCACTGCCTCTTGCCAGGGGCGGCCCCGCCAGGTGCCGTTCCGCCACAAGTAGGCGTGCGGGTCCATCACCTGGCTGGCACCGTGCACATCGCCGGGGTTGCAGCGCGAGGCCGGATCGGGCGCGCGCAGGCCGTCGGGAAGGCTGTAGCGGTAGTTGTCGCCGGCCTGCGCGCCGGGCAGCGTCAGCCGGTGCCAACCGTCGGCGCTTCGCATCATCTGGTGCGCGTGGGCGCTGGCGTCAGGCCCGTGCTCAAGCATGACTTTTTCAACCCCTGGTGCCCACAGCGCAAAGCGCACGCCATTGCCAGACAGCACACTGGCGCCAAAAGGCATGACATGGGCATGTTTCATGGTCACTTCATGCAAGCTTCCTGGCGCGGGTCAGCAGTACCAGGGAGCGAGATTGCAGCGGATAGCTCGCCTGCCCCCACGCTGGTGGCGAAGCGAGCGGTAGACCGTTGTCGGCCGGTGGAAGGGTGTGGGTCGCGGTGTCGAGCAGCAGCAGCCATTCGCCCCCGCGCACCGACGGCAGGGCAAAGGCTATCTCGGCATGGTGGCTGTTCAGGAGCAGCAGAAAGTCATCGTCGTGCAGTGTTTCGCCACGTGCGCCCCGCTCCGAAATGCCACAGCCCGACACCAGCATCGCCAGGCATCGCGCCTGGTTGTCGCTCCAATCCTTCCCCATCATATCGCCGCCGTCGGGTTTCAGCCAGCACACATCCTTATCCGTGTCGCCCTCCTGCGGCTTACCTTCGAAGAAGTTGCGCCGACGCAGAGACGGGTGTGCCCGGCGCAGCAGGATCAAGCGTTGCACAAAGGTATGCAAAGCGTCGCGCTCTGGACTCGGGGTCCAGTCCAGCCAGGCCAGTTGGTTGTCCTGACAATAGACGTTGTTGTTGCCCAGTTGCGTGTGGCCGCGTTCGTCACCGGCCAGCAGCATGGGCAAGCCTTGTGAGAGCAGCAACGTGGCCAACAGGTTGCGCTTCTGGCGCTCCCGCAGAGCGAGAATAGCGGGGTCGTCACTTTCGCCCTCGGCGCCGCAGTTCCAGGACAGGTTGTGGTTGTTGCCGTCGCGGTTATCTTCGCCATTGGCCTCGTTGTGCTTGTCGTTGTACGAGACCAGGTCGCGCAGCGTGAAGCCGTCGTGCGCCGTGACGAAGTTGATGCTGGCATGGCTGCGCTTGCCCGACCAGCCATAGAGGTCATGCGAGCCGGTGAGGCGCTGGGCAAGCTCGCCGATCTGCCCGTCGTCGCCTTTCCAGTACGCGCGCATGCCGTTACGGTAGCGGTCGTTCCACTCGGCCCAGCCGTGCGGGAAGTTGCCAACCCGATAACCACCGGTTCCCAAATCCCAGGGCTCGGCGATCAGCTTGACCCGGTTGAGCGTCGGGTCCTGGCGGATAGCGTCGAAAAAACCGCCCAGGTTCTCCACCTCACCGGCTTCGCGCGCCAGCGCGGAAGCAAGGTCGAAGCGAAAACCGTCGACATGCATCTCTTCAACCCAGTAGCGCAAGGAGTCCATCATCAACTGCAGGGCTCGCGGGTGCTCAATGTTGACGGTGTTGCCGCAGCCGCTGAAGTCGTCGTAATACCGGTGGTTGTCCGCACTGGCAATGTAATAGGACGCGTTGTCGATGCCGCGCAGGGAGAGCGTGGGTCCAAGCTGATTGCCCTCGCAGGTATGGTTGTAGACCACGTCAATGATCACCTCGATGCCGGCTGAGTGCAGCGCCTTGACCATGGTCTTGAATTCCTTGACCTTGCCCGACGCGCTGTAGCGCACCTCTGGGGCGAAGAAGCCCAGGGTGTTGTAGCCCCAGTAGTTTGAAAGCCCCTTGCTGGCCAGGTGGCGTTCACTGACGTAACTGTGCACCGGTAGTAATTCAACCGTCGTGACCCCCAGGCGCTTCAGGTAGTCGACCACGGAGGCGCAGCCGAGCCCCGCGTAGGTGCCGCGCAACTGCGCTGGCACCTCCGGATGGGTCATGGTGAAGCCGCGCACGTGCAACTCATAGATGACCATGTCTTGCCACGGTATCTCGGGCCGGCGATCGTCGCCCCATGTGAAAGCGGGCTCGAGCACGCGGCTCTTGGGCACCAGCGGCGCACTGTCGCGGCGGTCGAACGAGAGGTCCTCGCGCTTGCTGCCGATGGTGTAGCCATAGAGTGCATCGCCCCAGCGCAAGTGACCGATAAGGTCTTTGGCATAGGGATCAACCAACAGCTTGTTGGGGTTGAAGCGGTGGCCCTCCTCGGGTTTGTAGGGCCCGTGCACGCGGTAACCGTAGGCCAGACCCGGACGGGCCTCGGGCAGGTAGCAGTGCCAGATGTCGTCGGTGCGTTCGCGAATCTCGATGCGCTGGCGTTCCTGGCGGCCGGTCTCGTTGAACAGACACAACTCTACTTTTTCGGCATGTTGCGAGAACAGCGCAAAATTGACGCCTTCGCCGTCCCAGTGAGCGCCGCGCGGATAGGCGCGGCCGGGCCAGATTGCGGTGATCAGCTCATTTGTTTTCATGGTTGAGGGTGTCCCTGGCCTTCTTGTCGCGCGGCCACCAGTGCTCAATGCGCTCCGCCGCCCAGTCCCGGCCACCCAGACCAAAGGCGAGTGCCAGCGCAAACACGATGCCGGCAAGAATCACCAGGAAGCTCTCGCGAATAATGTCGCCTCCGACCTTGATCTGCTCCAGTGCAATCAGAACCACGAAAGCCATGATGGCGTACTGCGCCAGCTTGCCCAGGAGGCTCGCATCCGGCAGCTTGAGGCTGCTGACGACAGTGTTTCCGACGAAGCGCGCGAAGTAAGAACCGAACGCCAGCACCCCCAGCGCAACAAAGACATTCGGAATAAACCACACCACGCGCGACAGCAGATCCGTGATGTAGGTCAGGCCGAGTCCGTTAAAGGCAATCAGCAAGGCCGCCAGGATGACCAGCCAGTACAGGAGCATGCCGAAGAGGGAGGTCGTGTCACCGGACATACCACCCTGGCGCAGGAAGTTGTCCAGGCCCGAGCGCTCGGTGAGGACGTTGAAATTAATCGCACGCAATGCCTTGGTCACCGCAATACGTGCCACCTTGGCGAGTAGCCAGCCAGCCAGAACCACCACCACGGCGATCAGCAGGCGTGGAAGGAACGCACCAATCTGAAAAAGGATGGCTCGCAAGGGTTCGAGCTGAATGTCCAGTTTTTCCATGATATCTACTCCAGTTGGGGTTGCGGGTGCAAAGCCGACCTCAGCGCGCCGGGCCCGTATCAGGGGCAATCAGGGCCAGGATACCTTGCAAGGGCACCTGGATCCAGTCGATGCGATTATTGAGCTCGTATCGGAGTTCGTAAAGTGCCTTTTCAAGTTCGAACAAAGCGAGCAGGTCCAGGTCAACCGGCTGCCCCGATTTGACTGACACCATGGTGTGCTCGTAGGCCGCCAGGAAAGCCTCGCGGGTGCTGCGTTCCCACTCGCGCACTGCGGGTTCCAGTTGGTCAAGCTCCGCAGCATTTTGTGCCACGCGCCGCAGCGCTGACCAGCGTGCATAGTTGAAGGACCGCAGCATGCCGGCCACGTCGCGCAAAGGTGAACTCTTGGTGCGGCGTTCTTCAAAGCTGCGGGCTGGCTCACCCTCGAAGTCGATAATCACGAAATCGTTGCCGGTTACGAGGACTTGGCCCAAATGGTAGTCGCCGTGGTAGCGTGTTTTGACGCTGACCTTACCCTCGGTCCTGACGTCAGCGATGCGAGCCAGCAGGCGCTCCTGTTGGGACAACAGGGCTTGGGCTCCAACTTGGGCGGCTACGGGCAATTTTGTCTGGTGCTCGCGCAGCAGTGACAGCGTAGCGGTGGCCTCTCTGGCCGCACGTTCCTTGAACGCGACGACATCTTTTGACAAGAGAGGCTCGGGGTCGAAGGCCGGCTCTGCTGTGTGCTGCGCCAATGCGAGGTGAAGCTCCGCAGTACGCTGGCCGAGCATGGTGGCCAAAGCCAGGAAGCCGCCATGCCTTTCGCCTGCGGCGGCATTGGCGTCGCCCGAGATGCGTAACTCCTCCAGGAAGCGCTCGACGTAACGTGATGTGTAGTCCCAACCATCCCCTTGATTGGGCACGTAACCCTGGATTAGGGCCAATGTCATGACATTGCCGTCGCTCATGAAGTACTCGAGTGCGCCCAGCACCGGGACGCAGTTCGGGTAACGTACGACTTCAGTCAGGAAGCGACCCATCTCCAGTTCGGGGTTCAAGCCTTGGCGCAGACGACGGTAACCCTTGAGAAAAAGCGTGTCATTCAGGGTGACAACCGTGTTGCTGCTCGTCGTGCTCGGACGCGATACCGTCAGCGAGGCGATATCGGAGGCGAAGTCTTTGAACACCATAGTGGGCTTGAATTGCATGCGTCCGGCGGCGGTGGCAATTTCGATGCCGGCGCCGATAGCCTGGACCACGGCGCGGCAGAAGGCCGGGTCGTAGAAGGCATCGCCCATAATGCCAGCGTTGGCCTGCTGGCGTACCTTGGCCAGCGCGGCGGGCGTGAGATTGGCGATGCGCTCTTCATCGCGATCCTCCCACGCCAGTGCCAGCGGCATGAAATAGGTCGATTCCCCGACGGGTCCGTCCAGTTTCAGGATGGGCAGCATCCAGCTGAATTTGCCTGCCTCCCACACCGCATGATCGACCAACCGGGCGCGTTCAATGGGCGTGCCCTTGGATGCATACCAGCGCTGGATTTCGATATGACGCGGCAGCGTGTCAGTTTCGAATTGTGTGCGCATGCGGTCGGCCATTCCGATTCGCCACGGCATGACGCGTTCGCGGAAGAAGCTTGTCCAGCCGTCAAATAGCACCAGCGTAGGGCGGTCCTGTAGGGCCACGTGCTCCTGATGCCAGCTTGGAACTTCAGCATCGGTGGCGAGCCGGAACCAGTAGAAACCGAATGACGGAAGCGTCAACAAGTACGGCAACTCGCCAATCGGCGGGAAAGAGGTGCGACCCAGCATCTCGACGGGCACGCAGCCCTTGTAGGCCGACAATTCCAGTTCCACCGGCTGCGCCGCGCGTGACAGATTGAACACGGCCAGGAGGGTGTCGTCCCCGTACGAGCTCAGATACGCCAATATCTTGCGGTTGCCTGGCTTGAGGAAGATTCGCTTGCCGCGGCCGAATGCATGGCTGCTTTTGCGCACAGCGAGCATCCGCTTGGTCCAGTTCAGCAGCGAGCTGATGTCGCGCGCCTGAGCCTCAACATTGAGGGCCTCGTAGCCGTACATCGGATCCATGATGGGTTGCAGGTACAGGCGTTGCGGATCGGCCCGGGAGAAACCCGCGTTGCGGTCGGGGCTCCACTGCATCGGAGTGCGCACGCCGTTGCGGTCACCGACGAACATGTTGTCGCCCATGCCGATCTCGTCACCGTAGTAGATGATCGGCGAACCGGGCATCGACAGCAGCATTGCATTCATTAATTTGATGCGATCCGCGTCGTTTTCCATCAGCGGGGCCAGACGGCGGCGGATGCCCAGGTTGATTCGTGCCCGCGGGTCAGCGGCATACATGCGGTACATGTAGTCCCGTTCCTTGCTGGTCACCATTTCCAGGGTCAGTTCGTCGTGGTTGCGCAGAAAGATGGCCCATTGGCAGCCGTCAGGGATTTCTGGCGTTTGCTGCATGATTTCAATGATGGGGTGCCGGTCTTCCTGAGCGATTGCCATGTACATGCGTGGCATCAGCGGGAAGTGGTAGGCCATGTGGCACTCGTCGCCGTCGCCGAAGTATTCCCGAACATCCTCGGGCCACATATTGGCTTCAGCCAGCAGGAAGCGGTTCTTGTACTGCGCGTCGATGGCAGCGCGCAACTGTTTGATCACCGCGTGCGTCTCTGGCAGGTTCTCGTTGCTGGTGCCATCACGCTCGATGAGGTATGGGATGGCGTCGAGTCGGAATCCGTCAACTCCCATGTCGAGCCAGAATCGCATGGTCTTGAAGATGGCTTCAAGCACTTTTGGATTGTCGAAATTCAGATCAGGCTGATGACTGAAGAAGCGGTGCCAGAAGAAGGCCTTGGCCACCGGGTCCCAGGTCCAGTTGGAGGTCTCTGTATCGGTGAAGATGATGCGCGTGTCTTTGTATAGTTGATCACTATCGCTCCAGACATAGAACTCGCGTTCGGGCGAGCCCGGGGGCGAGCGTCGCGCTGCCTGAAACCACGGGTGATCGCTCGATGTGTGGTTCATGACGAGCTCTGTGATCACCCGCAAGTCGCGCTTGTGCGCCTCGGCCAGCATCTCACGAAAGTCGTTGAGCGAGCCGTACTGTGGATGAACGTCTTCATATTCCGCAATGTCGTAGCCATCGTCACGCAGGGGCGAGGGATAGAAGGGCATCAGCCAGACGGTGTTAACCCCCAGGTCACGGACATAGTCCAGCTTGGCTGTGACGCCCTTGAAGTCGCCCATGCCGTCATCGTTCGAGTCAAAAAAGGCCTTGACGTTGAGTTGGTAGATGACGGCGTCACGGTACCACAGCGGATCGTCCCTGTTATCGATCTCGACTGTGTCGAGTGTCAGACTGGTCGCAGGTGCATTCATGGGTGGCCGGTTTCAAAGGTAGTAGTCGAAATCGCGTTCATCTCGCATGCGCCGGCGCACCACGAAGACGTGTGCAGGCACGCTGTGTGGATCAAGCCGGATGTAGTGGTGCTGCCCCTTCCACAGAAAGCGCTGGTTGCTTAGCAGGTCGTGCATCTGAAACGGATGCGAAGCATCCACCCCGATCGATTCGGGGTCCAATTGGACCGTGCCTGACTGAACATTGTGGGGGTCAAGATTGACCACCATGACCACCACGTTGTTGCCGTCCTTTGAGGTTTTCGCGTAGGCCAGAATTTGGTCGTTGTCGATGGGCAGGAAGCGCAGGTCGTGATCGGCATGCAGGGCAGGGTTGTCGCGGCGGATCTGATTGATGCGGGTAATGAAGGGTGCAAGGCTATCTGGATCATCATAGTTCCAGTTGCGCAGTTGATACTTTTCGGAGTTGAGGTACTCCTCGCTACCGGGCGACTTCGGCAAATGTTCGCGCAACTCGTAGGCCGGGCCATATATGCCATAGCTTGCCGCCAGTGTGGCGGCGAGTACCAGGCGTGCCATAAACATCGCGGGCTCGCCACTTTGCAGTTGTTCGTGCAGGATGTCGGGCGTATTGGGCCAGATGTTGGGGCGAAAGTAGTCGATACGCGGGCCGCTTGAGAGCTCGGTGAAGTACTCGGTCAGCTCCTGTTTGCTGTTGCGCCAGGTGAAGTAGGTATACGACTGCGAGAAGCCAAGCTTGGCTAGACGGTGCATGACCTTTGGCCGCGTGAAGGCTTCGGCCAGGAAGAGAACATCGGGGTGCTCGCGCTTGATTTCGCCGATGGCCCACTCCCAGAATGGAAAGGCCTTGGTGTGCGGGTTGTCTACGCGGAAGATTTTTACGCCCTCAAGAATCCAGTGATCGAACACGCTTTTGAGCTCGGCCCACAAGCCGCGCCAGTCGTCACTCTCGAAATTGAATGGGTAGATATCCTGGTATTTCTTCGGTGGATTCTCGGCGTACTGGACGGTGCGATCCGGACGCCATCGGAACCAGCTCGGGTGCGTCTTGACGTACGGATGGTCGGGCGCGCACTGGAAGGCAATATCGAGCGCAATCTCGAGCCCGAAGTCAGCGGCCCGCTCCAGCAACTGTCGGAATTCTTGCGCCGTACCGAGTGCCGGCAGGATAGACTTGTGGCCACCCTCGGCGGCGCCGATCGCCCAGGGACTGCCAACATCGTCAGGGTCGGCCAGCAGCGCGTTGTTCTTGCCCTTGCGCTGCACCCGACCGATGGGATGAATCGGGGGAAAGTACAACACATTGAAGCCCATCGCCGCGATGGCTGGCAAGCGCGCTTGCACGTCCTTGAAGGTGCCGTGCCGCCACTGCTCGGGTGAGGCGGAGCGCGGGAACAGCTCGTACCAGCTGCTGAAGCGCGCCCGTGCGCGGTCCGCAACCAGCGGCAGCTGCGGGGCGGAGTATGCGGCGTGTTTGCGGTCGGGATAGCGTTCAGCCAACTCGGCCATGGCATTGTCCAGCGCCAGCGCCTTGACGGTCTTCGCATCAGTCGCGGGCTCGGCCGCGGCCGTCACTAAAGCCTTGGCCCAGCGGGCCAGCGTCTCGCCGTCTGCGCAGGGCGCGCGCGCTGCGGCTGCCGCGATCTCGATCGCTCCGACCTGCGATGCAATGCGGATGTCATCGTCATCGACGCGGCGCGACATGTCGTGGCGCCATGACTCGAAGGGATCAACCCAGGCTGTGACCGAGTAAAGATAGCGCCCGACGGCAAGGGGCGTGAACTCAGCAATCCAGACGTCATTGCCCAGCGGCTTCATGGGGACTTCGTGCACCTCGGCCTGTTCTTCCATATGCCAGCGCAGCATGACGCGCAACACATCGTGGCCATCGGTGAAGCAATGGGCCGTAACTGCCATGCTTTCACCCACCACGCGTTTCACCGCAAAGCGGCCGCCGTCCACGTTGGGAAGTACAGCGTCAATGACGGCGCGGACGCGCCCGTCCACAATGGTGGCGTCAGGGAGGATGGGATGGGTGGCGGCGGTCTTAGTCATCGGGTACGTGTTCCAAGATGATGGTGCAAAGTGGTGGCAAAGTCAGGCACACCGAATGCGTTCGACCATGGAATCGCACCGGAGATGCTTGGACCCCACCCAGGTTGCCCCAGCCCGCGCCACCGAATTCGCTGGCGTCGCTGTTGATCACTTCACGCCAGAAACCGCCCAATGGCACGCCGAGCATGTAATTGGTGCGCGGGACCGGCGTCATATTGCTGACCACCAGCAAGGTGGCTCCGCCCTCGCGTGGCTTGCGCAGGAAGGCGAACACGCTGGTATCAGCCGCGTCGGCCTCCACCCATTCAAACCCGGCGGGAGAAAAATCCAATTGGTAAAGGGCCGGCTGGCGGCGATACACCCGGTTAAGCTGCGCCACGTAGCGTTGTAGTTCGGCATGGCCTTCCAGCGCTGTCACCCACCATTCCAGCTCGCCGTCGTGGGCCCATTCGCGCCGCTGGCCGAACTCGCCGCCCATGAAAAGCAGCTTCTTGCCAGGATGCGCCCACATGTAGCCGAACAGCGCACGCAGGTTGGCAAACTGCTGCCAGGTGTCGCCGGGCATCTTGCCCAGCAGCGACCGTTTGCCGTGCACGACCTCGTCGTGTGACAGCGGCAGAACGAAATTCTCATTGAAGGCATACACCAGCGAGAAAGTCAACTTGTGATGGTGGTGTTTGCGGTGGACCGGCTCTTGCTGCATGTACGCCAGCGTGTCGTGCATCCAGCCCATGTTCCACTTCATGCCAAAACCCAGCCCATCCATGTCGGTCGGCCGCGACACGCGCGGCCAGGCGGTCGACTCCTCGGCGATGGTGAGCGTATCAGGATGCTCACGGTACACGGCTTGGTTCAGCGTTTGCAGGAAATCGACGGCCTCCAGGTTTTCCCGGCCGCCAAGACGGTTTGGAATCCACTCGCCCTGCTTGCGGGCATAGTCAAGGTAGAGCATGGAAGCAACGCCGTCTACGCGCAGGCCGTCCAGGTGGTACTTGTCAAGCCAGAACAGCCCTGACGAAATCAGGAAGCTGCGTACTTCATTGCGCCCATAGTTGAAGATGCTCGAGTTCCATTCGGGGTGGAAACCCTGACGTGGATCGGAATGCTCGAACAGGTGAGTGCCATCGAAATAGCCAAGCCCGTGCTCATCCGTCGGAAAGTGCGAGGGCACCCAGTCCAGCAGCACGCCAATGCCCTGTTGGTGCAGGTGGTCGACGAAATACATGAAGTCCTGCGGTGTGCCGTAACGCGACGTCGGCGCAAAATAGCCCGTCGTCTGGTAACCCCATGAGCCGTAAAACGGATGCTCGGTCACCGGCATCAATTCAACGTGGGTGAAACCCATTGCATTGACATAGTCGGCCAGCGCGTGTGCGAGTTCGCGGTAGTCCAGGAATTGCCCGTCCTTGCGCCGCCAGGAGCCGAGATGGACCTCATACACGGACATCGGCGCATCGAGCGCATTCTTGGGGCCGCGCGATGACATCCATTGATCGTCTTGCCAGTCGTGTTCAAGGCTCCAGATGCGTGACGCCGTCGCGGGGGGCGCTTCGGCATAGAACGCAAATGGATCCGCCTTGTCCACGACATAGCCGCCATGGCGCGAGTGAATGCGGTACTTGTAGCCTTGACCACGCAGCGCGTTTTCGGCGAAGCCCTGCCAGATCCCTGAGCCGTCGGCGCGCAGAACAAGGTGATCCGCATCGCCGGACCAGTAGTTCCAGTCGCCCACGACAGAGACGGACTCGGCATTGGGCGCCCAAACGGCGAAGTTCGCGCCACCGTGCACCTGCAGGTGGCAGCCCAGTTTGTTGTACAGCTTCGCGTGTGTTCCCTCACGGAACAGATAGATATCGTGGTCGCTCTTCATGGTGTTTTCAGCTTAGCACACAGCGCGCATTTGTGAGCCACCCCGGTCGCAAAGCAGGCTCGTCGGCTGGCCACCTTCGGTGCAATCGCAAAGCGGCAAGGGCCGTGAATTTCATAGCGTCGAAGTACTGGCCTGATCAGTCAGCCGACTGCGCCGACGTTTCGTGGCGGCATCAAGCAGCATGCGCCCTGCCCAGCGGAAGACGTTGAATTCGGCCACCAGACCGCGCATCAGACGCATGCGGTCGCGCTGCTCGACGTCGGGCATGCTCAAGGCCAGGTGCAGGGCGGCCGCGCACTGGTCGGCATCGTAGGGGTTGACGATCAGCGCCTCGGGCAACTCGCGGGCGGCCCCGGTGAACTCGGACAGCACCAGGACACCGCGTTCGTCGTCGCGAGCGGCGACGAACTCTTTGGCCACCAGGTTCATGCCGTCGTGCAGGCTGCTGACAAAGCACAGGTCAGCGGCGCGGAAATATTCATAGACCTGCGGTGGCTCATGTTGCTCGATCTTGAGAATGATGGGCGCTGGCCCGTGGCGATCGAAACGTGCATTGATGCGTGTGGCCAGCGTGCGTACCTGCGCCTCATGGTGCTGGTATTCGTCGATGCCCGAGCGCGTCGGCGCGGCGATCTGGACAAAGGTGAAGCGGCCGATCCAGTCCGGGTTCAATTCCAGCAGGCGTTCAATGGCACGAAAGCGCTCCAGGATGCCTTTGGTGTAGTCGAGCCGGTCCACGCCGATGCCCAATTTGTGCTCGGGCGGCAAGTCGTTGATCTGGCGAATGTGGCTGCGGCAATCGGGCACGCTCTTTTGCAGCAGTTCCGGGTCGGGTGGCCAGGCGATGGAAATCGGGTAACGCCGCACGGCGGTGAGCTTGCCGCCAAACGATACGTTGAAGGATTCACGGTCGACCCGTGCCTCCAGAAAGCGGTCGACCGTGTCGACGAAATTGTTGCAGTGCGACTGGGTGTGAAAACCCATGATGCTTGAGCCCAGCATGCCAGCCAGGATTTCTTCCCGCCAGGGGCAAATGGCAAACGACTCGGGGTTGGGCCAGGGAATGTGCCAGAAACTGATGATGGTGGCCTCAGGCAACTCGTCGTGAATCATTTTGGGCAAGAGCGCAAAGTGGTAATCCTGCACCAGCACAATCGGATTCTTGGTCTTGGCCTCGCTCACCACGGCCTTGGCAAACTTGCGGTTGACCGCGACGTATTGCGTCCAGTCGCTGGAGCGAAAGATAGGCCGCACATGGGCGATGTGGCACAGCGGCCACAGCCCCTCGTTGGCAAAACCGTAGTAGTAACCAGCCTCTTCCTCGGGCGTGAGCCAGACGCGGCGTATGTGGTAGGCGGGCTTCTCCGGTGGCACGGCCACGCGGTCGTGCTTGTCAACCACGTCGTGGTCGGCTGAGCCACTGCCATGCGCAATCCAGGTGCCCGAGCAGGCGCGCATGATGGGTTCCAGCGCCGTCACCAGGCCGCTGGCCGGGCGCTGCACCTCGATACGTTCGCCGCGCCGTTGGTGAATGTAGGGCTCGCGGTTGGACACCACAATCACGTCCTCGCCGCGCAGCTCGCCATGCAAAATGGTGCGCAGGGTTTCTGCGGTCCAGGTAAGCTGGCTTTCGTCACGTGCTCGGGTCTCGGACTCCAACTCACTGATGAGTCGCTGCAGATCACGTGCGATCGGCGTAAAGCCGCGCAGGCTGGGCGAGGCGTTGACCTGAGGCCGGCGCAACAGCCCCTCGCCGCGCAGCAGGGCGCGAACGCCGGCCATCCAGCCGCGCCAAGAGAGCTCGGCCACAATGACCGTGACGAGCGAGACCACCCCTGCCAGCGCCATGAAAACGTAGAACAGGTAGCGTTTGGTTTCTTCGCTGCGCCGGGTCACGAAGCTCATGTCGTGTACCACGACCAGCTGGCCGGTCGGCATCGCCTCACTGGCCATCGGTTTCACTGCGACGTGCAGTGGCCCCTGGGCGCTGGGCAACAAGTGGTCGCTCGGCCCATCCCAGCGTTCAAGATTGTCACAACGAATTTCCGCCGGCAGTGAACGGCTGGCCAGTATGAGGGCCGTTGGGGAGGCACAGTAGCCGACAGCAAAAATCCGCTCATCCTGCGTGATGCGGTTGAAAAAATCTGCAATTCTTGCCTTCTTTCCAGCCGCAAGCTGTTCCTGCAGAGGCTCCTGAAAAGTGCTGGCAATCAACGACGAGCGGCTGTCGAGATCGCGCACAAACCAACTCAGCGTCAGTCGGTCGATCAGGGGCGCGACGGTGTAGGCGATGCCCGCCAGCACCAGCAGCAATGGCAGAACGAAGCGTAAAGAGAGTCGCATGTCTTTCCTTCTTGCGTTGTTTCAAGCGCCGACGGGTCTTGTGTCTACAAATGGGCCAAAGGGATGCCCGCGGCCTTTTCATCGGCTTTGAGCAGGGAAATCAGTTCGCTCAAGTCCTGATCCAGTCGCAGCAAGGTTGCTGCGGAGAGCTGGTTGAGGGCTCCTGGCAGGATGCCCTCAAACGGTCCCGGCACCTGGCTCAAAATAGCCAATCCAGCGGGCAGGATTTGGAGCTCAACTTGACGCCGGTCAGCACTTGCCTTGCGCATGCTGATGAGCTCTTTGCGCTGCAGCAATTTGACCAGATTGCTGGCCGTGGACTGATGGATGTCCATGCTCTTTGCCAAGGCGCCGACACCAAGGCCGGGCTGATTCCTGATGACATTCAAGGCCCAGACTTGGGCGCCCCCTAAACCTACCTGCTTTTCAATTTCCTGAAAATGAGCGCGCACGGCGTTGAAAACGATGCGAAAACGCCGCAGTACCCGCGCCGAGCTGGTTGGGTTGTCATTGTCCAGCGTGTTCAGGGGCATGTTGGGTTCTTGGGCGAGAGAAGGTGTAGGGCTCATGATGGACGCATTTTCAGGCCTGGGCGAGTTGGCTGCGCATCTTTCTCATCAACAGATCGTCAAAAGTATAGAAACCCTTGCTGCAACCGGCCAATTCAGTCAGGGCAAAAGCCGCCCCGGTGCCGAAGGCCTTGCGCTCAATCGAGTTGTGAATGATGCGCAGCGTCTGGTACGGAAAGCCAAAAATGA
>NZ_JAAFHA010000053.1:35249-60166 GCF_010365055.1 Rhodoferax sp. | reverse complement strand
TCGCCACCAGGATTGCTCCCGTGCTGCCGTTCGACTTGCATGTGTAAGGCATGCCGCCAGCGTTCAATCTGAGCCAGGATCAAACTCTATAGTTCGATCTTGAATTTTTTGCCCGATTGCTCAGGCTACTCATAAATTGGAATCAACGTGAACTTCATTTCTGAATTTCACATCTTTTTTTACTTCATGAGCGTTTGTATGTCAGTTAAGACATAGTTCCGAAGAACTTGGCTTTTCGCCTCAAACGCCCACACTTATCGGCTGTATGTTTTTAATGATCTTCAGCGTCACTTGACTTGCGTCTTGCTTTGCCTTCTTGCTCTTCACTGTGATCAGCGGAGCCTCAAATTATAGTACGCTTTTTTGCGTTTTTCTTAGAAATTTAAAAATTTCTTTTTTTCTTTCCGAGCTGACTTGATTTGACGTCGATACCACATTACATCAGAACGTCGTCGCTTCTTGTCTTTCCGTACCCAGCTGATTTAAATCAGCTGAGCCGCGAACTATAGCACCAATTTACTGGTTTACCCTTGTTCTTTTGAATGATGTGCTTCCAGCCCTTCAAAACGTCCAGAATTAGTGCGTTTCATGGCAGGCCGAAGGTTTCAGCGCACTGCAGTGGTGCCCGCTCGATGAACCAGATAGAAAAGAGCTGTTTTCGGCCTGTCCAGGCGAGAGGGGCGGCCAAGCGGTCGCCATAACAACAACGCCAGGCAAGTGGTGACACATTCTTGCGCGAAAGACAGCGTGCAACGCCGCACCGGAGGCCCTTGCAGCTCATTACCGAGGTGACAGCCAATTGAGGCCACTGTCGGCAAAATTCGGCCTGCAGCCGCCAGTCAACTCCGGTATGCGGCACCCGACCCAGTCACCGCGTGAGGATTCGCGGCTCAAACCGAAAGGCACTCCATGGATTTTGACTATTCACCACAGGTGCAGACACTGCGCCGGCGCCTGGAAGAGTTTATTGACCGATACGTGCTGCCTTACAACGGCGCCTGGCATCACGCGGTGGCGCAAGGCATCTTTCCACCGCCCTTTATGAACGATCTCAAGGCACTGGCGCGCTCAGAAGGTCTGTGGAATCTCTTCCTGCCCAGCCTGCATGACAACGAACCCGGGCAGCGTTTGAGCAACCTGGCGTACGCGCCCTTGGCCGAGATCATGGGGCGCCTTCCTTGGGCCTCGGAGGTGTTCAACTGCAGCGCACCGGACACCGGCAATATGGAGCTACTGCACCTGTTTGCCACTCCTGAGCAGAGCCAGCGCTGGTTGACTCCCTTGCTGAACGGCGAAATGCGCTCTGCTTTTGCCATGTCCGAGCCCGACGTCGCGTCCTCAGACCCCACCAACCTGCAGACCTGCGTGCGCCATGAAGGCGATCAATTAGTGCTGAACGGCCGCAAATGGTTTGTGACGGGCGCTGCGCATCCAGACTGCCGCCTGCTGATTGTGATGTGCCGCAGTGGTGACGAAAGCACCGACAAGCACGCCCAGCACAGCATGGTGCTGGTACCGCTCGACACGCCCGGTGTCACGCTGGTGCGCAACATCCCCATCATGCAGCACCATTCGCCCGAAGGGCATTGCGAGATTGTCTTCAAAGACGTGCGCGTGCCGACTGCCAGCATGTTGGGCCAGGAAGGCGCCGGTTTTGCAATGGCGCAGGCGCGCCTGGGTCCGGGGCGCATCCACCACTGCATGCGCACGATCGGGCAGTGCGAGTTGGCGCTGCGCATGATGTGCGATCGCACGCTGGAGCGGCATGCCTTTGGCAAGTACCTGGCTGACTTTGCCAATGTGCAGGAATGGATTGCCGAGTCGCGTCTGGAGATTGACCAGGCCCGCCTGCTGGTCTTGCGCGCCGCCTGGCAGCTGGACCAGGGCGCGCACCCCCAGAGCCGGGTCGATGTATCCGCCATCAAGGTGGTGACGGCGCGGCTGCAAACGCGGGTCGTCAACCGCGCCATCCAGGTTTTTGGCGCGATGGGCCTGTCACCTGACACGCCACTGGCCTACTTCTGGACCTGGGGCCGCGCCATGCAACTGCTTGATGGCCCGGATGAAGTGCATTTGCGCACCGTGGCGCGCCATGAATTGGCTCAGGCGCGCGAGCAGCGTGGCGCGAGTTCAGCTTACTTCACATTGCCGGAGCAACTGCTGGCCGAACCGCACATCCGGTAGCAGGCTTCTTAGACATCACCCGATGACAGCGAGTGGCTCAGGCCGTGCCCGAGCAAGAGCGGAACCCGCCCGAAACAGCGCAGCGCCGTCGGCCCACGTCCAATCAATCATGAACGCCACCGACCCGGGGCTCTGAACGCTATTTCAGCTTAACCCGCCGCGCGCCGCGTCAATATCTCAAAGGCGGGCAGCGTTTTGCCTTCGAGCACCTCCAGAAAGGCGCCGCCTCCGGTCGAGATGTAGCCCATCTGCTTTTCAATGCCGTATTTGGCGATGGCGGCCAGGGTGTCGCCGCCACCGGCGATTGAAAACGCGCTGGACTCCGAGATAGCGCGTGCGATGGTCTTGGTGCCATTCTCGAACGCCGCAAATTCAAACACGCCGACCGGGCCGTTCCAGACGATCGTGCCGGCGGCCTTGAGCTGCGTCGCCAGGGCAGCGGCGGTCTGGGGACCGATATCGAGAATCAGGTCATCATCGTCGACTTCCGTGGCGGCCTTGACGGTGGCCACGGCATCGGCCGCGAAGGTCTTGGCGGTGACCACATCGGTCGGGATCGGTACCGCCGCGCCGCGCGCCTTCATGGCGGCGATCACGGCCTTGGCATCGTCCAACAAATCGGGTTCGGCCAGACTCTTGCCGATCTTCAAGCCCGCCGCCAGCATGAAGGTGTTGGCAATGCCGCCCCCGACGATGAGTTGGTCCACCTTGCTAGCCAGGCTTTTCAAAATGGTCAGTTTGGTCGACACCTTGGAGCCCGCCACAATCGCAACCAGCGGGCGTTTCGGGTTTGCCAGCGCTTTGGTGATGGCGTCCATTTCAGCGGCCAGCAACGGCCCTGCGCATGCCACCTTGGAAAATTGGGCGATGCCGTAGGTGGAAGCCTCCGCGCGGTGTGCCGTGCCAAAAGCGTCGTGCACAAAAATATCGCACAAGGCCGCCATTTTTTTGGCCAGCGCTTCGTTGTTCTTCTTCTCCCCGGGGTTGACGCGGCAGTTTTCCAGCAACACCAGTTGGCCGGGTTGCACGCTGACGCCATCGACCCAGTTGGCAAGCAAAGGCACGGGGCGGCCCATCAACTCAGCCAGGCGCTCGGCCACGGGTGCCAGCGAGTCTGCCGGTTTGAACGCACCTTCGGTCGGGCGCCCCAGGTGCGAGGTCACCATCACCGCCGCCCCGGCGTCGAGCGCCATCTGGATGCAGGGAATGGAAGCACGAATCCGGGTGTCTTCGGTGATGTGGCCAGCCTCGTCTTGCGGCACATTGAGGTCGGCGCGGATAAAAACGCGCTTGCCGGAGACTTGACCCTGGGCGCACAGATCGGAGAAGCGGATGACGTTCATAAAACCCTTGTTGGTAAGAAATTATTCAAATTGTAGGAGCGCATGCGCGCCGTCAACTCAAATCCCGGACGTCGAAGCCAGGCGAAATGGTTGTGCCGAGCGCGCCAGCCGTCACAAAATCTGGTCCAGCGCCGCAGCCAGCTGCCCGACGGTGCGGTCCACGTTATGCCATTTTTCCAAGCCAAACAGCCCCACCCGGAACGTCATGAAGTCAGCCGGTTCGTCACACTGCAAGGGCACACCCGACGCGGTCTGCAGGCCAACTCCCAGAAATTTCCGGCTGGACTGAATCTCGGGGTCGCTCGTGTAGCTCACCACCACCCCCGGCGCCTGGAATCCCGCGGCCGCCACACTCGGGATGCCACTACGCTCAAACAGCGCGCGTACCTTGGTGCCAAGCTCAATCTGCTCGGCGCGAACGCGGTCAAATCCATAAGCCTGCGTCTCCTTCATGGTGTCGCGCAGGTGCGTGAGCGCATCGGTCGGCAGGGTGGCGTGGTAAGCATGACCACCGTTCTCGTAGGTCTCCATGATCTGCAACCACTTTTTCAGGTCGCAGGCAAAACTGCTGCTCGTGGTGGCGTCGATGGCGGCGCGGGCCCGCTCATTGAGCATCACCATGGCGCAGCACGGCGAGCTGCTCCAACCTTTCTGCGGCGCGCTGATCAGCACATCGACGCCGGTGTCCACCATGTTGACCCACATCGCGCCCGAGGCAACGCAGTCCAGCACGAACAGGCCACCGACCTCATGCACGGCAGCGGCCACGGCGCGCAGGTACTCGTCGGGCAAGATGATGCCGCTGGCGGTTTCAACGTGCGGGGCGAACACCACGTCGGGCTTCTTCTCGCGGATCGCGGCCACCACCTCGTCAATCGGCGCGGGCACCCAGGGCGACTGTTTGTCGCTGCCCACCCGGCGCGCTTTCAGCACGGTGGATTCCGCAGCAATGTGGCCCATGTCCAGAATCTGCGTCCAGCGGTAGCTGAACCAGCCATTGCGGATGATCAGCACTTTTTTGCCGCCCGCAAACTGGCGCGCCACGGCTTCCATGCCGAAAGTGCCACTGCCCGGCACCAGCACCGCCGACTTGGCGTGGTACACGTCCTTGAGAACGGCGGCAATGTCCCGCATCACGTGCTGGAAACTCTTGGACATGTGGTTGAGCGCGCGGTCGGTGTAGACCACGGAAAATTCGAGCAAACCGTCGGGATCGACGTGGGGCAACAAGCCGGACATGGAGGTCTCCTTTTTCAGTTGAACTGGGCAGGGGCTGGAGGGTCCAGCGCTTGGCCTGCCAGCTTAGCACGCAGCGCGTCGGTCCGGCTGCGAAAACTCAAGCCGGGCCAGCCGGCAGTGTCACAAGCCGTGCGGCAAGGCCTCGTCCTTGAGCTGTCGGCGCAGCGCAACATGGTCGGGCATGACTGAGTGCACGGTGGCCCAGAAACGCGGGCTGTGGTCCATCACCCGCAAGTGGCTGAGTTCATGCACCACCACGTAGTCGATGACGGCGGGCTGAAAGTGCATCAGGCGCCAGTTGAGCCGGATCGCGCCGTCGATGTGCGCGCTACCCCAGCGGGTGCGGGCATTGCTCAGGGCGAGCCGGCGCCACTGCACCTGCAGCTGCGGGGCAAAGTGATCGAGCCGCGCCTTGAAGAGCGCTTGTGCCTGGCGTTTGAGCCAGGCGTGCACCGCGTCACGAATTTGATCCGACGTGGCCTCAACGGGCAGGGCCAGGCGCAGCGTCAGGCTCGGCGTATCGACCTGCGTGAGCTCAGCCGTGCCGATGCCCCCGGCGTTCAAACTGCCACCGGTGCCCGCCAGGGCCGCAGGCGACACCAGCAACAGTCGCAGCGACTGCCCCAGATACGGAATCATCGCGCCGTCGCACCATTCAACGCCACGCGCCAACAGGCGCTGCTGGCGTGCCTGCGTCTCGCCCAGCTTCTGGACAATCCAGCGCGACTTATTCTGCAGCGCCGCGTCGACCTGATGCAGCGGCACCCATTTGGGCGCACTCACCACCAGCCCTTCAGGCCGAATGACAAAGCCAATACTGCGGCGCTGGCCGCGCTTGAACTCGTAGGCCACCAGCACGTCGTCCAGCCGGGCTTCGCGATTGGCGCGCGGGTGGCGCCAGCTGACCGGTGCGCAAGCCGCGGCAGGCGCCGCCAGCGCCGCCGGTGGGCCGGCAGGCAAGGCCTCTTTCACTATTACTTCGATAGCATGTTGCGGAGAATTAACGGGGGCTGGCACCCGATTGGGCTCAAAAAGATCCAGCGTGAAGCGGAGCAAGGGATGCATCGCTGCGCCTACAAATAAGCCTGCGGGTCAATCCGGCGCATTTCGGCTTCGATCCAGGCCTGCACCTCGCGCATCAGCTCTTTGGGTTCGCGCCCGAGACTGGGAATGGCCGGGCCAATCGAGACATCCACCACGCCGGGGTACTTGATGAAGCCCTGGCGCGGCCAGCATTTGCCCGACGACACGGCGATCGGCACCACCGGCGCGCCGGTCTCCACCGCCAGCCGGGTGCCCGCCGTTTGGTAGGTGCCGGTTTGACCGCGCGCAATGCGCGTGCCTTCGGGGAACATGATGACCCAGGTGCCTTGCGCCAAGCGTTGCTTGCCTTGCTCAATGACATGTTTCATGGCCAGGGCGCGCGATTCTCGGTCAATGTGGATCATGTCGAGCCGCGCCATCGACCAGCCAAAAAACGGGATGCGCAACAACTCGCGCTTGAAGACAAACGCCAGCGGGCGCGGCATCAGGGTCGGGATCAGCAGCGTTTCCAGCGTGGACTGGTGCTTGGACAGCAAAATCGCCGGCGTGGTGGCGCCCGCCGGCAAGTTTTCCAGGCCGCTGACACGCACTTGCACGCCCAAAAACACGCGAGTCCCCCAGATCACCAGCCGAAACCAGTCGACGGCAAACCACCACAGCGTTGTGCGGCGCACCCAGAGCGAAATCAGCACCAGCGCCAGCCCCCACGGAATCACCGTGATCAGCAGCCACGCCATGTGCAACATGGAGCGAATCAATAACATTTATACGTTTTAGGCCTCTAGCCCCCGTGGATACTACGCAAACCGCTATTTTTTTTATAGCTATTCAGGCGTTAGCACAGCCATGGCGGCTTCCCGCGCAATCAGAAAGTCTGCAAAGGCCGCCAGATCGTCGTGCACCAACGTCGCTTTGGGGAAGTTGTGTGGCAAGCGCCGGCCGCGATAGGCCGCGCCCTTGCCCGTCAGCACCAAATGCGGCTCGCAGCCCGTGCGCGCACCCGCCAGCACATCGCGCGCCGTGTCGCCCACGGTCGGCACGCCGTGCAGGTCCAGCCCGTAGCGCTCGCCAATCTGCTCAAACAGGCCGGGTTCGGGCTTGCGGCAGTGGCAACCCTCATCGGGCGCGTGCGGACAATAGAACACGGCATCGACCCGGGCGCCCACCGCCGCCAGCATTTTGTGCATCTTGGCGTGGATCGCATTGAGCATCGACACGTCAAACAAGCCGCGCCCCAAACCGGACTGGTTGCTGGCGATGACCACATGCCAGCCGGCGTGGTTGAGCCGGGCAATCGCCTCCGGCGCGCCAGGCAGGGGCAGCCATTCTTCCGGAGTTTTGATGAATTCGGCGCTGTCCTGATTGACGGTGCCGTCGCGGTCAAGGATGACGAGTTTCATGGTTCCCATGGCGTGCAGTCGCTTCAACGCGCCGTCGCTCAGGCCGCCACCCGCGCCAGATCGGCCACGCGGTTCATCGCGCCGTGCAGGCTTTTGAGCAAACCCTGGCGGTTCAGGCGCAAGTCGAGTTGCTCGGCGTTGACCATGACCTCGTCAAAGAACGCATCCACCGGTGCGCGCAGGGCGGCCAGCGTTTGCAGCGAGGCGGTGTAGTCGAGCGCCTCAAACTGCGCGTTTGCAAGCGGCCCCAGTGACTGCATCGCGGCAAACAAGGCAATTTCGGCGGGTTCCTGCAGCAGCACTTCGCTGACATGCGGGTCCACGTCAGGCGCCTTTTTGAGGATGTTGCCGATGCGCTTGTTGGCAACGGCCAGCGCGGGCGCTTCGGGCAGGGCGGCGAAGGCGCGCACGGCGCCTAGGCGCCGGGCCACGTCGCCTAGGCGCTGCGGACGCAGCGCCAGTACCGCGTCCACCTCGTTGGCGCTGTAGCCCTGCTCGCGCAGGCTGCCGGCGAGGCGCTCAAACATGAAGTCGCTGAGCGCGGCTGAAGCGTCCTTGATCTTGTCGCCGAAGCAGGCGGCGGCCGTCGCCAGCAGCGCGTCCAAGTCCAGCGGCAGGTCCTTCTCGGTCAACATCCGAATCACACCCAGCGCATGGCGACGCAGCGCAAACGGGTCCCGGTCGCCGGTGGGCAGATTACCGATGCCGAACATGCCAACCAGGGTTTCCAGCTTGTCGGCCAGTGCCACCACCACGCCAGTCAGATGGCGCGGGAGGTCGTCGCCGGCAAAACGTGGCTTGTAATGGTCTTCAATGGCGCAGGCAATGTCTTCGCCCAGGCCGTCATGGCGGGCGTAATAGCCGCCCATGATGCCCTGCAGCTCGGGGAATTCGCCCACCATGTCGGTCAGCAAGTCGGTCTTGGCCAGCCGCGCCGCGGTGTCCGCGGCAACAGTCACATCCGTATCGCCCAACTGGCGGCTGATGGCGCTGGCAATGGCGCGCACGCGCTCGGTGCGCTCGCCTTGCGTGCCCAGCTTGTTGTGATAGACCACCTGGTCCAGCCCGGCCACGCGCGACGCCAGCGTCTTCTTGCGGTCCTGGTCAAAAAAGAACTTGGCATCGGCCAGGCGCGGGCGCACCACGCGCTCGTTGCCGCCGATGACAAAGCTGGCATCCAGCGGGCTGATGTTGCTGACCACCAGAAACTGGTGCGTCAGCTTGCCCGCCGCGTCGAGCAGCGGAAAGTACTTCTGGTTGGCCTTCATGGTGAGGATCAGGCACTCTTGCGGCACCTCCAGAAACTGGGGTTCAAACTGGCACACCAGCACATTGGGGCGCTCCACCAGCGCCGTCACCTCGTCCAGCAGCGCCTCGTCCTCGATCGGGTGCAAGGCAGCATGGGTGCCGCGCGGGTCGCTGCGGCCCAGCGCGGCCGCAGCGCCGGCCAACTGCTGCACGATGTTGTCGCGGCGTTCGTCGAAGCTGGCCATCACGGCGCCGTCTTGCGCCAGTGTGGCGGCGTAGTCGTCGGCATGCGCAATCAGCACCGGCGAGACGCGGGCCTCAAAGCGGTGGCCCTGCGTGCTATTGCCCGCCGTGAGCCCCAGCACCTTGACCGGCACCACGGTGCTGCCGTGCAGCGCCACCAGACCATGCGCCGGGCGCACGAAATTGACGCTGCTCCAGCCCGGCAGCTTGCAATCGGTCTCCAGCTGGTAGCTCATCAGCTTGGGGATCGGCAGCCTGGCAATGGCTTCCTCCAGGGCTTTTTGCAGGCCCACGTCCAGCGTGGCGCCCGTGACCAGGCTGTCGTAAAACAGCGCCTGCGCCTTGCCGTCCGGGGCTTGGCGCAGCGCGGCCACGGCGGCCATCGGGTCGGTCACATCAGCCCCGAGCGCCTGCAATTTCTTCAGCAATGCCGGCGTAGCCTGGCCGGTGGCGTCCAGAGCGACGCTGACCGGCATGAGTTTTTGCTGCACCGCCTGGTCGGCGGCCTTGCGCCAGACCTGCGTGATGTGGGCCGCCAGACGGCGCGGTGACGCATAAGGCGTCACCACCGAGTCGGCACTGGCCAGGCCCTGGGCGCGCAGCTGCTCAGCGAGTTCGCGGGCAAAGGCTTCGCCCAGCTTCTTGAGCGCCTTGGGCGGCAGCTCTTCGACAAACAATTCAACGAGAAGGTTTTGAGTCGTCATGGTTAGGCTGCTTTCTTCGTCATCTGGGCCACCCACTCGCGCGGCGCCAGCGGGAAGCCCAGGCGTTCGCGGCTTTCAAAATAGCTTTGTGCCACGGCGCGCGCGAGGTTGCGGATGCGCCCGATATAGGCGGCACGCTCGGTCACGCTGATGGCGCCGCGGGCGTCCAGCAGGTTGAAGCTGTGAGCGCACTTGAGCACCTGCTCGTAGGCCGGCAGGGCCAATTGCACCTCAATCAGGTGCTTGGCCTGGCGCTCGTGCGCCGTGAACGCAGTGAACAAAAAATCGGCGTCGCTGTGCTCGAAGTTGTAGGCCGACTGCTCTTTTTCGTTTTGCAGGTAGACGTCGCCATAGCGCAGGTTGTCCGTCCACTGCAGGTTGTAGACGTTGTCAACGCCCTGAAGGTACATCGCCAGGCGCTCCAGGCCGTAGGTGATCTCGCCCGTGATGGGCCGGCAGTCGATGCCGCCGACCTGCTGAAAGTAGGTGAACTGTGTGACTTCCATGCCATTGAGCCAGACCTCCCAGCCCAGGCCCCAGGCGCCCAGCGTCGGGTTTTCCCAGTCGTCCTCGACGAAGCGGATGTCGTTCTTCTTCAGATCAAAACCGAGCGACTCCAGCGAACCCAGGTACAGCTCCAGAATGTTGCTGGGGGCCGGCTTCAGGACTACCTGGTACTGGTAGTAATGCTGCAGGCGGTTCGGGTTGTCGCCATAACGGCCGTCCTTGGGACGGCGGCTCGGCTGCACATACGCACATTTCCAGGGCTCGGGACCCAGCGCGCGCAAAAATGTCGCGGTGTGCGAGGTGCCAGCGCCGACTTCCATGTCGTAAGGCTGCAACAAGGCGCAGCCCTGGTCAGCCCAGTAGGACTGCAGTTTCAAGATGATTTGCTGAAAGGTCAACATAACGGGGTGCTGGTGCGGGCTGCGCCCGGGGTTTTGGAGAAGGACACGCTTCGCTCGCGCGCAACGATCAATTTTACGAGGGTTGGCAAGCTGCCCCAGCCTAGCACGACCGATCAGCCGACGACCGGCGTTTTCGCAAGTGACTGCGCGTGCCAAGCAAGACCAGGCTTAGGGCCAGCAGCCACAGCGGCCACAAGCCATAGCGCGAAACCCACCAGCCATAGAAAGTCACGCCGGTTCGCCCCTCGACCTCGCCCACCAAAGCGCCGCGCGTGTTGCGCGCCAGGGCGTGCGTTACGCGACCGCGGTGGTCCACAATCGCCGTCAGCCCGGTGTTAGTGGCCAGTACCATGGGGCGGGCAAATTCCAGCGCCCGCAAGCGTGCGATTTGCAGGTGCTGGTCCATCGCCAGGCCGTTGCCGAACCAGGCCAGGTTGCTGACATTGACAAAAATAGTGGGCGCCAGGGCCGGGTCACCAAAAAGCAGCCCCAACTCTTCACTGTACAGATCCTCCACGCAGATATTGGCTGACAACCGTTGCCCCTGCCAGTCAAACGGCGCTTGCTTGGGCGCGCCGCGGTTGAAATCGCCCAGCGGAATGTTCATCATCGCGTTGAACCACTTGAACATCGGCGGAATGAACTCGCCAAACGGCACGAGGTGATGCTTGTCGTAGCGCCAGGGCGCCGCCTGCCCGGGCTTGAGGCCGACCACGGAGTTGGTATAGCCGTCCTGCGCATTGCCCAGCGGGGTGCCAATGATGGCCGCTTGCTGACCGGTGGCAAAACGCTGTTGCAGCGCACGCCAGTAGGCGGGCGGCAACTGCTGTGGCAGCACGGGAAGCGCCGTTTCAGGCGCAATCACCAGCGCGGTGCGGCTGCTCGTCAATTGTTCACCGTACCACCGCAAGGCCAGCGGCACGCCGGTGCCGCTCTCAAACTTTTCGTTCTGCGGTATGTTGCCTTGCAACAGCGTGACGGCCAGGCGTCCGGTCGATCCCGAGGTATCCGCGCCGTCCAGGCGCTGCAACGGCGGTAATGCCAGCAGGGCCAGAGCCAGCGCCAGCGTGAACGCTCGCTGGCGCCAAGGCTGATCGTGCTGAACGATCTGCACCCCGCTCATCGCCAGCCACGCCGCCAGGGCACATAAACCGTACAGACCCAACCACGGCGCGTAAGCCGCCAGCGGCCCGTCGACGTGGCCGTAGCCCGCCGCGCCCCAGCCAAAGCCGGTCAACCAGATGCCACGCGCCAATTCAGCCAGCACCCAAAGAGAAGCAAAAACAATAGCTGCCAACGCCCTGTGGACGATGGCTAGAGCCACAAATAGTCCACAAACTGCGGCGTAGTAAACCGCCAGCAAACCGGCCAGCGCCAGCACCGCCAACGCCGCCAGCCAGCTCGGCAAACCGCCGTAAGTGTGCATGGCCACATAGGTCCAGCCAAAGGAGCCAATCAGCCAGGCGGTGGAAAACAACCAAGCCCACAGGGCGCCCACGCGCCAGTTGTGGCGGCATCTCTCCAGCAGCCAGGCCAGAGTGCCCAGTGCCAGCAGTTGCAGCCACCAAACCGGCTCGCCAAGGCGCAAGCCAAGCAAGCCAGCGGGAGTTTCAGGCAGCGACCAGGGCCAAGCCAGGCTGGCCGCATGGGCAAGGCCGGCCAGCAAAACCATCGCCAGGCGCCACAGCGTGACCCTTGGCGCGGGCGTCGCCAGCGAGCCAATCCAGCTTGGCAGCGCGCTAAGTCGAGGCATCGGCCACCGGTGACACCTTGAACCATTTCACCGCCCCGCCCTGGGTCAGCATCACGACGAAATTGAGCCCGGCCAGCACATGGCGTTCACCGCGCTTGGGCACATGGCCCATTTCATGGGCGATCAAGCCGCCAATCGTGTCAAATTGATCGTCTGGATCGGTGCCGCTGAGTTTGATGCCGAACGCGTTCTCAACGCGCTCAATCGGGGTGTCGCCACTGACGCGGTAAGTGCGGTCGGCCAGCGCGTAGACATCACCTTCATCCTCGTCAATATCGAACTCATCTTCGATCTCGCCCACAATTTCTTCCAGCACGTCCTCGATCGTGACCAGACCGGCGACCCGGCCAAATTCGTCGATGACGATCGCCATGTGGTTGTGGTTGCTCTGGAAATCGCGCAACAGATCATTGAGCCCTTTGCTTTCCGGCACAAACACCGCTGGACGCAGCAGCGCCCGGATGTTGAGCTCTGGTGCGCGCTGGAGCTTGAGCAAGTCCTTGGCCATCAGGATGCCGATGATGTTTTCGCGCTCCCCGTCATGCACCGGAAAGCGCGAGTGTGCGGTATCAATCACGCCATGCATCATCACGTCGTACGGGTCGGCGATATTGACCAGTTCCATCTGGGTGGCGGGCACCATCACGTCGCCAGCGGTCATGTCGGCCATGCGGATGACGCCCTCCAGCATCAGGCGCGACTCGGCACCAATGATGTCGTTGTCTTCGGCATCCGCCAGGGTGGCAATCAGTTCGTCGGTCGAGTCCGGCCCGGGGTGGAGGAACTCGGCCAATTTCCGCAGAAATGTGCGTTTGTCTTCACGATCGGGACGCGTGGGATGGGGGTCTGACACAGCCAGTAGAGCAGGACATGCGGTTGTTTGCGAGCCTCAAGGATAGCGGATTGGCGCGGCCCTGCGGCGACAGGCGCTCAAGCCGCCCTACTTTGGACTGTCTCTCTGGTCGTTGCGCGCATCGGGGCGCCGTGCCATGACGCCGCCCAAGGCGTCGCGAAACTGTTTCACATGCACCTTGATGCGGTAGTCAGTCTGGGCAAGTTGCTCTTCAACCAGTTCGGTCAAACGGGAGTCCAGCGTGGCGGGCAACAACAGCAAATGGGCATCGGACTCAGAGCCGTCGCGCTCCACCGTGGCGCCGGCTTTGCGGGCAATTTTCAGCATGGTCGTGTTCTCGCTCAGGGCGTGAATGAACATCCGGCCCACCCCGGCGTTGCGGGCATGCATGGCAGCCCGGTCAAACAGGCGCGCCCCGTAGCCGCGCCCGCGTGCTGTTTTCGACACCGACACGCCGAACTCGGCGCAGTCGCGCCGCTTGCTGTCCGCGTCGAACGCCAGATGCGCCATGGCAATCAGGTCCAGCCGCCGGTTGTAAATGCCAAAGATCTCGTCCCGCTCAAAATCCAGACTGTCGGTGTAGCGTTGAGTTTGCGCGTCATTGGCCGCAAAGCCGAAACGCAGGTAACGGTCATGCGGCTCTAGCGCCAGCAAGTGGCGGGCGATGCGCGCGCGGTGATTGGCGCCGAGCGAGCGGATGGGCACCATCAAGGGCGAGGCCCGGCCGGGCGACGGCGCAGTTTGCGCTTCCATGGGCGAAAACCACATCGCCGGATCCCGGTCCGAGGGAGGCGGAACTTTTTCTTTGGTTTCAATCATGGGTTGCACTATAAGGGTTTTCCCTTAGACTTGCCAATCCAAAGTGACAGGCAGTTGTTGCATACGCCGGTTCATCCACGGGCGTCCCGCTCAGCGCTGATTGGCTGACTGACTGGTCAGTTATTCGATACACCAGAAACGCGCCCTTGCGGCGTTCACAGTCTGTTTTCGCTGGAAAAGTAGGAATTTCCCTGACAAGCCCGCGGCGCATCCCTGACAGGCCATACAGGCAGATGCCGATTCAAGTTCCTGGCAGTGGCGTTCAGAATCAACGCCATCGCGATCCCCAAAGGGTTTCGCCCAACGCAGGAGCCGACCATGACCGACGACCAATTGACCACTGAAATCCGCGAGGCCAACCTCACCTACTTGATGCTGGCGCAAAACGTGATCCGCAAGGACAAGGCCGAGGCACTGTTTCGTTTGGGCGTGTCCGAAGAGTCGGCGGACCTGATTGCCACGCTGTCGCCCGCGCAAATTTTGAAAATTGCCTCCAGCCCCATGCTGCTGTGCCGGTTTCGGGTAGACGACGACATGGTCTGGAACCTGCTCACCAACCATACCGCCACCAAGGTCAACAACGATGCCACCACCAAGTTGCACGCCAGCATCTTGATGGCCGGTCGTTTTGCCGAAGCGATGTAAGGAATACCTACCATGGCCACCGCATCCACCAAAAGCGTTTTGAATGATTCACGGCAAGTTGAGCGCGCGGTCGCGCTGATTCAACTCGGCGCCCGTCTGCAAGTACTGGAAAGCGAAACCAGCCTGTCATATGAGCGTTTGCTGCGCCTCTACAAGGAAGTCGCCGGGCGCTCCCCCAGCAAAGGCCAACTGCCGTTTTCGACCGACTGGTTTCTCACCTGGCAGCCCAATATCCACGCGTCACTGTTCTTGAACACTTACGAATACCTGAGCAAGGTGAGCGAGTTGGACGACATTGACGCCGTCATGAAGGCCTATCGGCTCTATAGCGAGCAAATTGCTGCCTGCGGGGTCGAGCCCCTGCTGTCCATCACACGCGCCTGGCGCCTGGTCAAATTTATCAACAACCACATGTTGGCCATGACCAAGTGCTGCAAATGTGGCGGCCACTTCGTCACCGAGGCCTATGAAAATGCCCGTCACTTTGAATGCGGTCTGTGCACACCGCCGGCACGCGCCGGCAAAAGCGCCAACGCTGGCGGCATCATGCTGCACTGAGTCGGCAGCCGGGCAAGCACTGCTAAAAGGGCGCCTTTGGTGCCCTTTTCTTTTTCTTGGCGGCAAGCTTTGTTCCTTAGAATGAACCGACGCGCAATATAGTCAACGATTCACCCAAGGCTGACATTTCTCATTTTGACGTTATAAAAACATGATAGTTATTGTTGGTTATGCCGTCTCCATGGGTTGCATCTTTGGCGTTTACATCTTTCACGGCGGCAACATCGCGGTGATTCTCAAGGCCTTGCCATTTGAGTTGATCACCATCTTTGGCGGTGCCTTGGGCGCGTTTGCAGTCAACAACCAGCCCAAGGTGTTGCGCGCCACGATCAAGCTCATCCCGCTGGCCATCAAAGGATCCAAGTACACCAAGGCGCGTTACCTGGAACTGATGGCCCTGCTTTACGACATCTTGCAGAAAGCCCGCAAAGAGGGTTTGATGGCGATCGAAAAAGATGTGGAAGACCCGCACAGTTCCGCCATTTTTCAAAAATACGCCACGGTGGGCAGTGACCACCATGTGGTGGAGTTCATGACTGATTACCTGCGCATGATGGTCTCGGGTAACCTGAACGCACATGAGATCGAGTCGTTGATGGACAGCGAGATTGACACCCACCATGCCGAATCGCACGCCCCGATTGCCGCCATTGCACGCTTGGCCGGCGCCTTGCCGGCATTCGGCATTGTGGCGGCGGTGTTGGGCGTGGTGAACACGATGGGCTCAGTCGGGCAACCGCCGGCGGTGCTGGGTGGCATGATTGCCTCGGCACTGGTGGGCACGTTCTTGGGGATTCTGCTGGCTTATGGCGTGGTGGAGCCGCTGGGCGGACTGCTGGAGCAAAAGACCGAAGACAGTGCCAAAGAGCTGGAGTGCATCAAGACCACGCTGCTGGCCAGCATGCAAGGTTACAACCCGTCAACCGCCATTGAATTTGGCCGCAAAGTGCTGTTCTCCACAGAACGACCCACCTTTATCGAGCTGGAAAGCTATGTGCGTGGCAAAAAATAAGTACACGCTAGGCTGCTATGGCCACTGACGCCAAAAAGCTGCAGCCGATCATCGTCAAGAAGATCAAGAAGGGCGGGCACGCCGTACATGGTGGCGCCTGGAAGATTGCCTACGCCGACTTTGTGACGGCCATGATGGCGTTCTTCTTGCTCATGTGGCTGCTGGGTTCCACCTCGGAAGGCGACAAAAAAGGCTTGTCCGACTACTTCACGGCGCCGCTCAAGGTGTCCATGCAAGGCGGCAGCGGCGCGGGGGCCAGCAACAGCATTTTGCCCGGTGGTGGGGCCGATTTGACGCAGAAGAGTGGCCAATCCCGCCGCGGCGACGGCAGCGACCCGATTCAAAAGAAGATGCGTGCCAATGCCGTCAAGGCCGAATTCGCCAAGCAAGACGCGCGCAAGCTCGCCACGATCAGCGCAAAGATCAGCGCCCTCATTTCCACCAACACCAAACTGGCCGAGTTCAGCAAGCAAATCAGACTGGAAACCACGGCCGATGGTCTGCAGATCCAGATTGTTGATGATCAAAAGCGCCCCATGTTTGACAGCGGTAGTGCGGCGGTGAAACCCTATATGCGCGACATCTTGCGGGAAATCGGCGGCGCCTTGAACGGTGTGGAGAACAAAATCAGCCTGGACGGCCACACCGACAGTTCGCCCTACAGCAGCGCCCAGCGTGGTTACAGCAACTGGGAGCTGTCATCTGATCGCGCCAACGCGTCCCGGCGCGAGCTGGTGGCCGCCGGCATGCCAGACGACAAATTGGCGCGGGTGGTTGGACTGGCATCGAGCATCCTGCTGGACGGCGAGAATCCAACCGGCGCGGTGAACCGTAGAATCAGCATCACCGTGATGACGCGCGAAGCAGAGGAACGACTGATGGGGACCGGTCGCTCGCTGACAACATTAGACCCGGTCGCCGCGCCAGTTACCCCACCCACCAGCCCAACGCAGTGAGACATCATGATTCGGTATCTACTATTAACTGTTCGGACAATCGCCATTGAAAGGGCGCCCCATGGCAAATGAGCTTCGATTTTTGGTTGTTGACGACTTCTCCACCATGCGGCGCATCGTGCGCAACCTGCTGAAGGAAAGTGGCTATGCCGAGGGCGATGAGGCTGAAGACGGCGTGGTGGCACTGCAAAAATTGCGCAACAGCAATTTTGACTTTGTCGTCAGCGACATCAACATGCCCAATATGAATGGCTTTCAGCTGCTGTCTGAAATCAAAAAAGACGACAAGCTCAAACATATACCGGTACTCATGGTGACCGCTGAAGCGCGCAAGGAAGACATCGTGCTGGCCGCCCAATCCGGCGCGGCGGGTTACATCGTCAAACCTTTCACCAAGGCCACCCTGGAAGACAAAGTCAGCCTGATCCTCACCAAGCTGGGCCTCAAGTAATACCATGCAAAGCAACCTGATCTCCCCTGCCGCCAGCTCGGCATTGCCGGCCGACGTTCATCAATCCATAGGCGTGCTGACGCGTCAATTGCATGACGCACTCAACGGCCTGGGCCTGACCGACAAGGTCAAAGGCTGGGCCGGCGAAATACCCGATGCCCGAAGTCGCCTCTCCTACATTGCACGCCTCACGGGTGAAGCCGCCGAGAAGGTGCTGAACCGGGTGGACCAGGCCAAGGCACAACACGATCACATCGCTGCAGAGACGCGGCGTATTGGTGCCTTGATTGTGAAAGACCCGGTGGCCGCTGTGGCCAAGGGTCATGTGATGAATTTTTTGACCGACGTTGAGGCGGCCACCCAACAGGTTGACCAGCACCTGACCGAAATCATGATGGCACAGGACTTTCACGACTTGACCGGCCAGGTGATTGCCAAGGTTGTCACCCTGGTTGCCAACGTGGAAGAGCAGTTGGTTCAATTGCTGATCCAGACCGCCCCGGCGGAGGCCGTGGTCAAAGTGCCACACCCGGTCGCAGCTGAGCTGCAACCGATTCTGCAAGGTCCGGTCGTCAGCCCCGAAGGCAACCCGGATGTAGTGAGCGGTCAATCTGAAGTTGATGATTTGTTAGCCAGCCTGGGCTTCTAAAATTTGCCCGAAGTGGCGGGTTAATTCCCCGCTTATTGCCCTTTAGTTAGGGATTCGCGTCACGACAATGGTGGGAACTCAACAGCCTCCCCGCCATGGAACCAAGCAGTCAGGACCGCAATTTACCCGCCTCCGAGCGCAAGCTGCAAAAGGCGCGTGATGACGGACAGGTCAGCCGTTCGCGGGACTTGGGACATTTGGCAGTCCTGGGGACCGGCGCCCTGAGTCTGATGGCGCTGGCGCCCCTCATGTTTGACCGGCTCAGAGTGCTGCTGGCGCAGCAGCTCTCTTTTGACGCGCTGGCGGTCAACAACCCAACCACCATGATCACCCGCATGCAGGATATGGCCACGGCCGGGCTGCTTGGTTGCGTGATCTTTGCCGCCATCACGACGGTGGCCGTATTCCTCAGCAGCATCGCCACCGGTGGCTGGGTCAGCAGCTTGAAGCCGATCACGCCGGACTTCAGCCGACTCAACCCATTGACCGGCTTCGGGCGCATGTTCACCAAAGACAAGTTCACTGAGGTGCTGAAGATGAGCTTTGTCGCCGCCATGTTGATCGCGCTGGGTAGCACGTATTTGAGCTCCACCATGCACTCGCTGGCGATGCTGGTTTTGCAGCCCTCCCGCGCGGCCCTGCCGATGCTGACAGAGTGGCTGGTCTCCGGGATGGCGTTGTTGCTGGTGGTGATTTTGCTGGTGGCGATGGTCGACGTGCCGCTGCAAGGTTTTTTGCACAAGTCGAAGATGAAGATGTCGCACCAGGAAATGAAGCAGGAGCACAAGGAGTCAGACGGCAACCCGCAGATGAAAGGCAAGCTGCGCCAGCGCCAGCGTGAGATTTCGCAGGGCAACAGCATCGGCGCGGTGCAAAAAGCAGATTTCGTGCTGATGAACCCGACCCACTTTGCCGTGGCCATCAAATACGACGACAAGACCATGCGTGCGCCCCAGGTTATCTCGAAAGGCGCCGATCTGCTGGCCATGAAAATCCGCGACATCGCCAAGAACAACGCCATTCCGGTGCTGCAGTCGCCGATGCTGGCGCGGGCCCTGTACGCCCATGCCGAACTGGACCAGGACATCCCAGCCAGCCTCTACGCCGCGGTGGCGCAGGTGCTGGCCTATATTTACCGGCTGAAGGCCGCCCTGCACGGCAACGGCCCGACGCCGGGTGAGCCGCCACAACCGTTTGTCCCACCCGAGCTTGATCCCTTGTCCAAGGTCGTGGCCAGCACGAGCGCTGCATGAATACCCAACTCAAAGTGTTCCAACAGTGGTTTGGCGGCAATTCAGCCCTGATCAAGGGCGCCGCCGCCCCGATGCTGGTGGTGGCGATCCTGGCCATGATGGTGTTGCCGCTGCCACCGTGGCTGCTCGACACTTTTTTCACGATCAATATCGCCGTCGCGCTGATGGTGATGATGGTGGCGGCCTACATGATTCGCCCGCTCGACTTTGCCGCCTTTCCTGCCGTGCTGTTGCTGACCACGTTGATGCGGCTGTCGCTCAATGTGGCGTCCACCCGCGTCGTGCTGATGGAAGGCCACACCGGGCCAGGCGCCGCCGGCGCGGTGATTGAAGCCTTTGGCCACTTCTTGATCGGCGGCAACTTTGCGGTCGGCCTGATCGTTTTCTCGATTCTGGTGGTTATCAATTTTGTTGTGGTGACCAAGGGTGCCGAGCGCATCGCCGAGGTATCGGCGCGATTTGCACTGGACGCCATGCCGGGCAAGCAGATGGCGGTGGACGCCGACCTGAATGCGGGCCTGATCAATGAGGAAGAAGCCAAACGGCGCCGCGCCGAAGTCTCGGAAGAAGCCGACTTTTTTGGTTCCATGGATGGCGCCTCCAAGTTCGTGCGTGGCGATGCGGTCGCCGGCATTCTGATTCTGTTGATCAATATTTTTGGCGGTTTCATGATTGGAGTCTTGCAGCACGGCTTGACGGCTGGACAAGCGGCCGACACCTACATCCTGCTGGCCGTCGGCGACGCACTGGTGGCGCAGATTCCGGGCTTGCTGATCTCGGTGGCGGCGGCGATGGTGGTGTCGCGGGTTGGCAAGGGCCACGACCTAGGCCGTCAGATTGTTGATCAAATGTTTGTGTCGCCCCGCGTGCTCGGCATCACGGCGGCCATCATGGGCGTTCTGGGTTTGATTCCGGGCATGCCGCACGTGGTGTTCCTCGGCATCGCGCTGGTGCTGGGCTATGCGGCCTGGGAGCTGGCGCACAAGCCCCTGCCACCGGACCCGGCATCGCTGGTGCCGGTGGTGACGTCCGACGGCGAAGCCTCCTGGGATGACCTGCAGCCGGTGGACCAGTTGGGCCTTGAATTGGGTTACCGGCTGATCGCCCTGGTCGACAAAACCCGCCAGGGCGACTTGCTGACCCGCATCAAGGGCGTGCGCCGTAAATTTGCGCAGGAGGTCGGCTTTTTGCCGCCGCCGGTGCATGTGCGCGACAACCTGGAACTCAAGCCCAGCGGCTACCGCATCACGCTGCGCGGCGTGATCGCGGGAGAAGGCGAAGCCTTTCCCGGCATGTACCTGGCTATCAATCCGGGCGGCATCACGACACCCTTGATCGGCACCGCCACCACCGACCCGGCCTTTGGTTTGCCCGCGCACTGGATCGACGAACAGCAAAAGGAAGCCGCGCAAATGGCCGGCTTTACCGTAGTTGATTCCGAGACTGTGATGGCCACGCATTTGTCACACTTGATGCAGGTTCAGGCCTCCAAACTGCTGAGCCGAACCGAAACCCAGCAACTGGTGGAACACGTGAGCAAACTGGCGCCGAAACTGATAGAAGAAGTGGTTCCCAAGATGGTAACGATCGCTGTTTTTCAGAAAGTCCTGCAACTTCTGCTCGACGAGTCGGTCCATATCCGCGACATTCGCACCATCATTGAGTCCCTCGCCGAACATGCCAGCACCGTGACTGACCCGGCGGAGTTGGCGCGGCGCGTGCGCATCGCCTTGTCGCCGGCCATCGTGCAACAAATCTACGGCCCGGCGCGGGAACTCAATGTGATTGCCATTGATCCGCCGCTTGAGCGGCTGCTGGTGCAGGCACTGGGCAACGCCAACGGTCCGGCACTCGACCCCGGCGTGGCCGACATCTTCACCCGCACCGCGGCCGAAGTCGCCTTGAAGCAGGAAGAAATTGGCATCCCGGCCTGCCTGCTGGTGCCCGATCAAATTCGCAGCGCGATCTCGCGTCTGGTCCGACGTGTGGCACCCCGGCTTCAGGTGCTCGCGCACAGTGAGATTCCAGAAACCCACACCATCCGCATCGGTCCGATTCTTAAAGGTGCCTCATCATGAACATTCAACGCTTTAACGCACCCACGGCACGCGAGGCGCTGGCCAAGGCGCGCCACGCCTTTGGCGAGGGCACGCTGATTTTGTCGAATCGCCCCACCGCCACCGGCGTCGAGGTGGTCGCTACCGCCGAAGACACCCTGGCGGCCCTGGACACTTCTGAATCTTTTGCCACCCGCAGCAAGGACCAGCCCATGCTGCGCCGCGCCGCCCTCGCCAGCGCGCCCGAGTCCAGCACCGCGGTGGAGGATGACGCGACCCAACTGGCCATGAGCACCTTGTCGTTTCAGGACTATGTGCGCGAACGCATGCTGCGCCGCCGTCATGAGTCCCTGAGCGGTCAGACAGCGGCAGTGGCGGGCCAGGACGCCGCGCCAGAGCCCACACCCCAAGCGGTGGCACGGCCGAGTCCGCGACAAGTCGAAACGATCGAGCTTCAGCCGCCCGTCAAGGCGGTGCTCGCGCCCAAACGCGCCCCGGTGCTGGCCCCTGCGCCGGCGCCCGCCCTGTCGCAAGGCATTGTGAGCGAGTTGCACGCCATGAAGGCGCTGATTGAAGACCGCTTCAACACGCTGACCTGGCTGGGCCAAGCCCGCCAGAGCCCGATTCAGTCCAACCTGATGCTCAAGCTGATCCGCGCGGGCTATTCGCCCACGCTGTCGCGCACCATTCTGGAGCGCATGCCCGAAGAAATGGGCGCCACTGAGTCCGTGCGCTGGGTCATGGACATCCTGGAACGCAACCTGAAAACCGACGCAGCGGCCCGCCCGATTCATGAGGAGGGCGGCACCTATGCACTGGTCGGCGCCACCGGCGTGGGCAAGACCACCACCGCCGCCAAATTGGCTGGCCTGTGTGCCCGCACCCACGGCCCGGCCAGCGTCGGGCTCATCACGCTCGACACCTATCGAGTCGGTGCCCACGAGCAATTGCGCGCTTTTGGCCGCATGCTGGGCGTCGTGGCCCATCTGGCGCATGACCGCGCCGCGCTGCAAGACCTGCTGAACTTGCTGGGCAACAAAAAAATGGTTTTGATTGACACCACCGGCCTGGCCCCGAACGACCCGCGCAAACGCGGCATGCTCGATGTGCTGGATTTGCCGGGTGTGAACCGCTTGCTGGTGCTCAATGCGGGCGGGCATGGCGACTCGCTCGACGAGGTGGTCTCTTCCTTCAAATCCACCGGCGTGCAACAGGCGGTGCTCTCCAAAACCGACGAAGCGGCCAAACTCGGGCCCGCGCTGGATGCGATCATTCGCCACCAATTGGTGCTGCGCGGTGTGACCATGGGCCAAAAAGTACCGGAGGACTGGGAGGCCGCCGATAGCGCCAAACTGGTGCGTCAGTCGATGCGATCGCCGGCCAAGTCGGCGTTCGACCCGAAACCGGCCGACCTGGATTTCTTCTTCACCCCAGCCAGCGCAGCGCAGGCAGGACGGCTCGATGCTTGACATGGATGTCAACCAGGGAGCCGGGCTGCAACGCATGGCCTTGCAGTCAGCGCCACGCGTCGTGGCCGTGGCCAGCCATGGCCAACAGCAGGGCGAGTTGCCCCTGCTGTGGAGTCTGTGCACGACCTTGGTTGATCTGGGGCATTCTGTGGCGGTGCTGGACGCGACCACGATTGAATCAGCCGACAACCCGGGGCTGGCGCACATGCTCGACGATGCCCACCTGCAGGGTGACGACAGCAGCGCCCCCTTGTCCTGGTCGGTGATCCCGGCGGCACTTGGGTTGGCGCAGCTGTGCCAACCGATGGCGCGCCCCGGCGGGTCGCTGGCACCGCTGAGCGAGTTGTTTCAGCGCTATGGCATCGTTGTCATCTATGCCCAAGCGGGACTGTTGGCCGATTTGTTGCCCGACAGTGGCATTGAGCCCCTGTTGACCGTGGCACCGGTCAAAATGTCAGCGGTCACTGCCTACCAGGCCCTCAAGCAGCTGTTGCAGAGCACCAAACTAAGGCCTACCATGGCAGCCATCGTGGGCGAGCCGCCCTTGAACAACACCGCAGCCAGCCACTCACCGGTCACCAATTTGCAGCACTGTGCCCTCACCTTCCTTGGCTACCGGCTTGATGCGTTGGCCGTTCGGGCCTTGCAGCCCCAAGAGCGCCGGTCGGACGACATGTGCCGACTGGCCTTGCGACTGCTCGAAAACGCCATGCCGCTGCACCGTCACCAATTTATCGGGAGTCATTGATGTACACCGCCAAGGGACAACTCGACCGTAACGCCATGATCCGGCAGTACCAGCCCTTGGTGCGGCGTCTGGCCCACCACATGATGGCCAAATTGCCCGCCAACGTGGAGGTCGATGACCTGATTCAGGTCGGTCTGATCGGCTTGTCGGAGGCCTTGACGCGCTACGAAGCGGCGCAGGGCGTTCAGTTCGAGACGTTCGCCACCCAGCGCATTCGCGGCGCCATGCTCGATGAACTGCGCGGCAACGACTGGATGTCGCGTGGCTCGCGCAAGAGCCAGAAAGATATCGAACAGGCGCTGCGGCGGCTGGAGCACAAACTCGGCCGCACGCCACTGGAAAGTGAAATTGCCGACGACCTGGGCTTGAGCCTGGTTGATTACCAGACGCTGCTGGGCAAAGTGCGTGGCACGCAACTGGTCTACCTGGAAGACATGGCGCGGGGCAGCGACGAGGACGACAGTTTTCTGGATCGCCACGTCGGCGACAGCGAAGCTGACCCGATGAACATGCTGCGCGACCAGCGCTTGCGCCAGGCGCTGGTGGCCGCCATCAAGAATCTGCCCGAGCGCGAACAGTTCATCATGAGCATGTACTACGAGCAGGACATGAATCTGAAAGAGATTGCGGCGGTGCTGGATGTCACGGAGTCGCGCATTTGCCAGCTGCACAGTCAGTCGATCGCCCGCTTGCGCGCCAAGATGCGAGCCCATTGAGGCCGGCGAATACTATCAATTTAATAGCTGCATGCGCTTATTTCACGGGGGCTAGAGCCCGATTTGGCATATATTTTCCGCAGACGGGAAAACAGCAGGGGCGCTCAGGCTGCCAGGTACTTGAAGGCGCCAGTTTGGCGGCCCACGCTGGCGTAGGGTCCGCCCGTTTGCGCATAGGTGGCCTTGGGATCCGTGGGCATCACCGTATTGAGCGCCATCTCCACCAAGGCGGTGCGCCGCAGCAGACTCTCACGCTGGAGCAGCATGCCGTTCGAAATTTGCGTCAAGCGCGGTTTCAGGTCCTTGTGCCTGATGTCAAAGGACGTCAGACGCTGCAACAGTGCCGAAAAATCAATCGCGACCTGCCGCAAGGCCGCACTGGCCGATGTCAGCGCCAACGGCTCGCCACTCACCAGCGCCGCCGACACCTCATTGACATGGAGTTCAACGTCAGTCAGCGCTTTTTCGAGGTGAGCAGGCAACATCATTCAGGCAGTAAAAATAAAGGGATTCGGAATCAGCTCGTGCTGCGGTTCAGCATTTCCTGGGCATTGGCCAGCAACTTGTCGGCAATTGCCTCTGCGTTCACCACGTAAGTCCCCTGCTCAATGGCAGAACGTACTTGCGCCACCTTTTTTGCATCAATCACTGACGCGTCAGCGCTT
>NZ_JAAFHA010000053.1:0-35131 GCF_010365055.1 Rhodoferax sp. | reverse complement strand
GCATTGCTGCTGACTGGGCTTGGATTATCTGAAGGTTGACCTATTCTCATGATGCTCTCCAAAACTACTGTAAATGTAGCCTCGTATGCACACTATCGGCGTAAATCGGCCGGGCTTTAGCCCTAATTGCGCGCGATCGAATATTCTCATATTGCCAGCCTGACCGTACGACTGTCCAAAACCTCACCGGACATCACATGGCCGTTGCCCATTTTGACCCGGGCTGGCTGGCCCACCACACCGGCCGACAAGGCTTGTCCGTCCGACGTGATCTCAAAGCCCGCGCCCTGCGCCAGCACCCGAATTTGAGCGCCCGCCCGAAACACCTGGGCCGGTCGGATCATGCCCTGGCGCAGGGCTTGTCCGCTGTTCAAGGTGCGGTTTGCCACCTGCCCCAGCCATTGGTCCGGGTTGCTGATGATGGCCTCGCGCTGCTCGGCCCAGTCAACCTCCGCCTCCATCACATCGTCTTGCGTCAACGCGGCGCCAGCGGGCACCTGACCTTTGACGACCCAAGCCTGGCCATAGGCCTTGATGGTCACCGGCAAAAACACATTCCATTTAGCGCTACCCTCCAGGCAGCGCAACCCGAGGCGGGTTTTGCCCCACAGCCGGGTGCCCGGTGGCAAATAGGGCTCAACCCGGGCGCATGGCGCCAGCCGCAGCCGACTGTCGAGCGCGCCGACGGCGATCTCCATGCGCAGTGGTGAACTGCCGGCCGGGAGGGTTCCCGCCACCACTTTGTCCAGCCACTGCTGCGTGCTGTCCATGAACTCGGGCCGCACGCCATCAACCTGGGCCAGCGCCCCCAGGGTGAAAAAGGCAGCGCCCGCCAGCCCCAGAGCCTGCAATAGACGACGGGTTGAATGAAAAAATGGATTGAACATGGCAGCCCTCCTGAGCGTTTGATTGACTATAGGCAGCACCGGCTGTGACAAAACAGGCAAGTGGCGGCTATTTACCTTGTTATTTAAAGTTTAGAAAACCAGCGTACTTTTCATAATCACTTCACATCAAAGCCCCGGGCTGACGCGGCCGGGCCTAGAAAACTGAAAGTCGAGGTGTTTCATGATCACAAATATGACCAGCGGTTTGGACTTCCAGGCGAAGGCCCTGGTGCTGCGTGCCGAACGCCAACAGGTGATCGCCAGCAACATTGCCAACGCCGACACACCCGGCTATGCAGCACGCGACCTGAACTTCAAAGAGGCCATGCGGCAGGCCACCGGCGCTGACAGCAGTTCCAGCTTGCGCGCCAGCAGTTCTCAAGGCGGTGGCGCCCGTGGCATGACGCACGCCAATCACATTGCGCTGTCAAGCGGCACCAGCGGCAGCCTGGGCGGAGCATCCCACCTGGCCTACGCGGTGCAGAGCCAGCCCAGCCTGGACGGCAACAGCGTGGATCTGGACCGTGAGCGCGCCAATTTCACCGACAACGCCGTGCGCTTTGAAGCCACGCTGCGCTTTATCAACGGCCAGGCCAAAACCATCTTGAGCGCCATTCAGGGCCAATGAACGGGGCCAACTGCGGAGATTTCTCATGTCCATGTTTTCCATCTTCAATGTCTCGGGCAGCGCCATCAGCGCCCAGTCCCAGCGCCTCAACGTGGTGGCCAGCAACCTGGCCAACGCCGACGCCGTGGCGGGGCCGGACGGCCAGGGCTACAAAGGTCGGCAAGTGGTTTTCGAGACCGTGCCGATGGGCTCGGACGACGCGGCTGGTGTGCGCGTCAGTCGCGTCAGCGAGAACAATGAGCCGCTGCGCAAAGTGCACAACCCGAGCCACCCGTCGGCTGACGCCGATGGCTACATCACGCAATCGAACGTGAACCCCATCGAAGAAATGGTCAACATGATTTCGGCTTCACGCTCCTACCAGAACAACGTCGAGGTCATGAACACCGCCAAGACACTGCTGCTCAAAACCCTGCAGATGGGTCAGTAATTTCCAAAAGGTCCTCACCATGATTTCCGCCACCTCCTCTGCCACCACCGCGACGAACACCACGTTGCCCCCCAGCACCACGGCCGCCAGCGATGCCAATGCCTCGCAGGATCGTTTTCTGAAATTGCTGGTCGCGCAGCTCAACAACCAGGATCCGATGAATCCGATGGACAACGCGCAAATGACCAGCCAGATGGCGCAGATCAACACCGTCACCGGCATTCAGCAGGTCAACGAAACGCTCAAGAGCATGGCCCAGCAGTTCACCTCGCTGCAAGTGCTGCAGGGCGCCTCCATGGTCGGCCACGGCGTCTTGGTTGAAAGCAACACCTTGACCCGCAACGACGGCGTCGCCAGCGGCGCGCTTGATTTGGCGGGCAAGGCCGATGCGGTCAAGGTCGAGATACTCTCGCCCGGCGGTCAGGTGCTGGACACGCTCAATCTGGGTGCGCTGGACGCGGGGCGGCATTCGTTTGACTGGGATGCATCAAACTACCAGGGCACCGGCGAGCCCAGCTACAAGGTGACTGCCACGCTGGGTGGCAATCCCGTCGACAGCACGGCACTGGCGCGCGACACGGTGTTGTCCGTGGGCAGCGACAACGGCGCCATGACGGTACAACTGCAAGGGCGCGCTGCTGTGGCTTACAGCAGCGTCAAGGCCATTCTCTAGACTTCACTGCGCATTTTCAAAGGAACCCACCATGTCATTTCAAACAGGTCTCTCAGGATTAGCCGCATCAAGTCGCAACCTGGACGTGATCGGCAACAACATCGCCAATGCCAACACCGTCGGCATGAAAGCCTCGCGCGCTGAATTTGCCGACGTCGTGGCATCCTCCTTGGGCGTTGGCGGCGGAACCGGCGCCGGCATCGGCGTTTCCGTGGAGACCGTGTCACAGCAATTCAGTCAAGGCAGCATCACCGTCACCGGAAACAATCTTGACGTCGCCATCAACGGCGGCGGATTTTTCCAACTGGAAATGCCGGACAAGACCAATGCGTATACGCGTGCTGGCCAATTCAAACTGGACAATGTGGGCAATCTCGTGACCAACGGGGGTGCCCGCGTTCTGGGCATCAAGCCCGATCCCGTGACGGGGGCAATCCTTCCCGGAGGGAAACTTGAACCCTTGTCACTCACGTCGAGCGAGGGCATACCTGCTGCGTCCACCAAGACGATCAAGGCGGAACTGAATCTGAATGCCGCAGCCGACATCAACAACATACTTAGCACCCCTGCCGGCGACCCTACCGCCAGCCCACCCACACTGGTCCCGCCGCTGGCAACCTATGGCACCTCCGTGACCGCCTATGACGGCCAGGGGATCCCGATTCCAGTCAGTTTGTACTTCACCAAGTCAGACCTCAATAAATGGCAGGTATGGACCAACGACCTGACCGGAACCAGTGTGCCTGCAGGGTCCCCAACCCGATTGGGCGCCGATCTGGAATTCGACCCGGCCACAGGCTCATTGTTCACGGGCAACGCGTGGGAAAACCCGGTTGACATTTCTATGGCCTCGGTCAACGGCTCCCTGGCTACGATCCCGAAGCTGGACCTGTCCAAGGTATCGCAATTCGGTGCTGGGTTCTCGGTCGGGAGCCTGAGCCAGGACGGGCATCAACCTGGCAAGCTCGTCAGCATCAACATCGACGACAAGGGCGTCATCCTCGGCAGCTACGACAACGGCGTGCAGGTGCCCACCGGGCAGCTCAAGCTCGCCACCTTCGCCAATGTGCAGGGACTGGCCCCCAGTGGCGGCAACAACTGGACCGCCACCTTTGCCTCTGGCGCCGCCGTGGGCGGAACCCCGGGCAGCGGCCAGTTTGGCACCGCCCGCGCGGGTTCGCTGGAAGACTCCAACGTGGACCTCACCGCGGAGTTGGTCAACATGATGACCGCGCAGCGCGCCTACCAGGCCAACGCCCAGACCATCAAGACACAGGACCAGGTGATGTCGACCCTGGTCAACCTGCGCTAAGAGCCCCTGACCCTTAGCCCGCTACTGAACAGGAGCCGCCATGGACCGTCTGATTTACACCGCGATGTCGGGCGCCAATGCCGCGGCCCAGCGACAGTCGGTGCTGTCGAACAACCTTGCCAACGTCTCCACCAATGGCTTTCGGGCCGAGCTGTCGACTTTTCGCGCCGTGCCGGTGCGCGGCGACGGCGCCAGCACCCGTGTCATGGCAATCGAAGCGACCGCCGGTTACGTTGATACGCCCGGGTCGGCGCAGCGCACCGGGCGCAGCCTGGACGCCATGACCACGGGCAATGCCTGGTTCACCGTGCAGGGTCTGGACGGAACGGAGTCTTACACGCGCAGTGGTTCGTTTGAGGTGTCCCCGGAAGGCACGCTGGTCACCAGCAGCGGCCTGCCCGTGTTGGGCGACGGCGGAGGCCCTATCGACATTCCCCCGGGTGCTGAAGTGGCCATTGGCTTTGACGGCAATTTGAGCGCCCGGGTCGGCAACCAGCCGCCCACCGGAGTGGGTCGCCTGAAACTCGTGACCCCGACCGCGGACGATCCCTTGAAGCGCAGCCACGATGGCCTGTTTCGCGCCACCTCTGGCGACCCCTTGCCCAGTGACACCAACGCCCGCGTGCAGGTGGGCTCGCTGGAGGGCTCGAACGTCAACGCGATCGAAGCCATGGTCGGCATGATCCAGACCGCGCGCCAGTTTGAAACCCAAATGCGCCTGCTGCAGACCGCCGAATCAAACGACCGCTCGGCCGCTCAGCTGCTGGGCCTGCAGGGCTAGGGCCCTTCTCCATTTATTCTTAAGCCAAGGACAGCATCATGATCAACTCCCTGTGGATCTCCAAGACCGGCATGGAAGCCCAGCAAATGCAGCTGGATGTCATCTCCAACAACCTGGCCAACGTGTCAACCAACGGGTTCAAGCGCGCCACCGCCGTGTTTGAGGACCTGATGTACCAGAACCTGCGCCAGGTCGGCTCCAACAGCTCCGAGCAGTCACAACTGCCGACGGGCCTGCAGGTAGGTTTGGGGGTGCGCACCGTGGCCACCAGCCGCTCATTTTCCCAAGGCAATTTGCAGCAGTCGGGCAACAAGCTCGATGTCGCGATTCAGGGCAATGGTTTCTTTCAGGTCACCATGCCCGACGGCACCACCAACTACACGCGTGATGGCTCATTCCAGGTTGATTCAAGCGGCCAGTTGGTCACCGCCACCGGCCTGCCCATTGCCAACGGCGTCACGGTGCCGGCCAACGCCACCAGCATTGCCATTGCCGGCGACGGCACCGTCACCGCGCAGATCCCGGGCTCGCCCACGCCGCAGGGCATTGGCAGCATCAGCCTGGCCAGCTTTGTCAATCCGGCCGGGCTGGACCCCAAGGGGCAAAACCTGTACGCCGAAAGCACGGCATCGGGCCAACCCAACAGCGGCACGCCGGGCGCCGACGGTATGGGCGCATTGATGCAGGGCTATGTGGAAACCTCCAACGTCAACGTGGTGCAGGAACTGGTGACCATGATCCAGACGCAGCGCGCTTATGAGATGAATTCCAAGGCGATCCAGACATCGGATCAGATGCTGCAAAAGCTCGGGCAGCTGTGAGGCGCCGCATGAACATCGCTTTGCACTCGACCCGCCTGCGCGCGTTGGCCCGCACTGTGTGGGGCGGTGTTGTGACCGGGGTTCTGGGCCTGACTTTGTCCGCCTGTGGTTCCTTGCCGCAACCCGTGAGCGTCGACTTTGTCGAGCCCGCCACGCCGCAGCCCGTGGCCGCCGCACCCGCCGCCCCTCAGGCTACAAGCGGCAGCCTGTTTCAAAACGTCAGCTACCGCCCCGCCTTTGAAGACCCGCGCGCCCGCATGGTCGGCGACGTGATCACCATCAGGATCGTCGAAACCGTGGCCGCCAGTCAGGTCTCCAAATCAACTGCCAATCGCACCACATCGGGTGCGGCCAGCGTCTCGGCCTTCCCCCTGGTATCGCCAGCTGACCTGGTGAATCTGAAAGCCGGCGTGGGCACCTCCTCGGCCAACGACTTTTCCGGCAAAGGCGGCACCGAGAGTGCCAATGCCTTCACCGGCACCATTACCGCGACGGTCGTGAATGTGCTGCCCAACGGCCATCTGGTGGTGGCCGGCGACAAGCAGATTGGGGTCAACCAGCATGTCGATGTGTTGCGCTTCTCGGGCACCATCGACCCGCGCCTGATACAGCCAGGCAACCGGATCAACTCAAGCCAGGTCGCCAATGCCCGTATCGAATCCAGGGGCCGCGGCGCGCAGGCTGAAGCGCAAACAGTTGGCTGGTTAACACGGTTCTTTTTTAGCTTTCTACCCTTCTAAAGCTGATGAGAATAGTGCCGAGGGGACACATTCATGCAATTTTTCAACACGCCACATTCAACTCGCCCGCACTGGCTGCTGGCGGCGTTGTGGCTGAGCTTGAGCCTTTTGGCGAGCGGCACGGCCCAGGCCAGCCGGATCAAGGAAGTGGCGGCGGTTGAAGGTGTGCGCAGCAACCAGTTGACTGGCTTTGGCTTGGTGGTGGGGCTCGACGGCACGGGCGACCAGACCACCCAGATGCCCTACACCGCCCAGGGACTGACCAATTATTTACAGCAGCTCGGCATCACGCTGCCCGACGCGGCAGTGTCCAAGTTGCAGCTCAAGAACGTGGCGGCGGTGCTGGTGACGGCGTCGCTGCCGGCCTTTGCCCGGCCCGGCCAGGCCATTGACGTCAACGTCTCCAGCATGGGCAACGCCAAATCGCTCAAGGGCGGCATGTTGATCACGACACCGCTCAAAGGCGCTGATGGTGAGGTCTATGCGTTGGCACAGGGCAGCCTGATCGTGGCCGGCGCCGGTGCTGCAGCGGGCGGCAGCAAGGTGCAGATCAACCATCTCAGCGCCGGGCGCATTCCGGGGGGCGCGCAGGTGGAGCGGATTGTTCCCACGCCACTGCTTGAAGGCGCCAGCATTACGCTGGGGTTGCAAGCCTCGGACTTTCAAACCGCGCGCAAAGTGGCCGAGGCCATCAACCGGCGCTTTGGCGCCAACGCCGCCCGGGCGCTGGATGGGCGCACCATCGATGTGACCGCTCCCACTGATTCGAACGCTCGCGTCTCCTTCATCGCCGAGATGGAAGAGCTGCAGCTTGAATCGTCCGTCCCTTCGGCCAAAGTCGTGATCAATTCACGCACCGGTTCGATTGTGATGAACCAGGCGGTGACCCTGGGCGAGTGCGCCATTGCCCACGGTAATTTGTCCGTCAGCATCACCACCACGCCGGTGATAAGCCAACCCAACCCCTTGTCGACCGGCGGCCAAACCGTGGTCGCCGAGAAAAGCAATATCCAGATCCGGCAAGAACCCGGCATGCTGATTCAGCTGCCCAAGTCAACGCAGTTGTCTGACGTGGTGCGCGCCCTGAACGCCTTGGGTGCCACGCCGCAAGACCTGCTGGCCATTTTGCAGGCCATCAAGGCGGCCGGCGCGCTGAACGCGGAGCTGGAGGTGATCTGATGAGCTACGGCCAACTCTCCACGTCGTCCGGTGCGCTGGCGGCCGATGCCCGTTCGCTCAACAACCTGAAGCTGCAGGCGGGTCAAGACACGCCCGCCGCCATTAAGGAAGCGGCCAAACAGTTTGAGTCGCTCTTCATGCGCGAGCTGATGAAGAGCATGCGCGAGGCCACCATGAAGTCCGGCATGCTTGAGAGTTCGGGCGGGGACCTGGGTACCGACCTGCTGGACCAGCAATTTGCGGTGCAGATGTCGGGCCAGCCTGGCGGCTTGTCCGATCTGATTGCAGCCCAACTGTCACGCCAGATGGGCGGCAGCGAGGCCGGTGCGCAAGGTGCCACCAAGAAAACAAGCGCTTTATCGTTCGGTGCCCTTGGCAAAGCGTCAGCGCTGGCCGCCTACGGTGCCAACAGCGCGGCGCCCCGCAGTACCCCCACGCTGAGCCAGAGCCAATTTGTCCAGCATCACACCGCAGCGGCGATCCAGGTCGAAAAATCAAGTGGCATTCCCGCCAGCTTCATGGTGGGCCAGGCCGGCCACGAGACCGGCTGGGGTCGGCATGAAATCAAGATGAAGGGCGGCGCGCCGTCGTACAACCTGTTCGGCATCAAGGCCGGCGCTGGCTGGACTGGCAAGGTGGCCGAAGTGAGCACGACGGAATACGTCCATGGGGTCGCGAAAAAGACGATGGCCAAATTTCGCGCCTACGATTCCTACGAGGCGTCATTTCAGGATTACGCCCGGCTCATTACCAAGAGCCCGCGCTACGCCCAGGCCAGCCAACAAACAGGCTCGGCGCACGCGTTTGCCAGTGGCCTGCAAAAAGCGGGCTACGCCACCGACCCGCACTACGCGGCCAAACTGAGCCGCGCCATCGACACCACGCAACGGCTGCAGCGCGCGCAAGTCGTTGCACAAAATATATGAGCGGACTTCTCAGCGTCGGCACGCGGGCCTTGCAGGCCAACCAGGTCCTGCTGCAGACCGCAGGCAACAACATTGCGAACGTCAACACGCCGGGTTACTCGCGCCAGAGCGCGGTCCTGCAAACCACGCAGGGCCAATACACCGGCAGCGGCTACATCGGCAAAGGCGTCGATGTCCAGACGATTCAGCGCAATTTCAGCGCCTTCCTGACCCGCCAGTCGGCACTGGCCGGCTCCACCTCCGCCGCCGACAGCACCCGGGCCGACAAATTGAGGCAGCTCGAAGGTGTCTTCCCGGGTGGCGCGGCTGGACTCGGTGCGGCCATCAACGACATGCTCAATGCGTTCTCTGACGTGGCCAACGCACCCACCGATCTCACCGCGCGCACGGTGGCGCTGACGCGCGTGGACGAGACCGCCAAACGCATGCGGGCTGCCGCGCAAAATCTGGACGACTTGCAGGCTGGCGTCACGCAAGAGCTCGGCCAGAAAGTCAGCACCATCAACAGCCTGGCGCACAGCATTGCCGAAATCAACGACAAGATAGCGCGCACCCAGGGCTCTGGCCAACCCCCCAACGATCTGCTGGACCAGCGCGACCAGTTGGTGCGCGACCTCAACCAGTATGTGCAAACCAGCTCGATTGCCGCCAGCGACGGCACCGTCGGTATCTTTTTGGCAGGCAGCCAGGCCCTGGTACTGGGCAACACCGTGTCACCGCTTTCCATCGGCAAGGACGACTTTGGCGACCCCCTGAAGAGCAAGCTGACGATGAACCGCAGCGGGCAGTTCATCACGCTCGATGAAAGCTCACTGGGCGGTGGCGAGGTGGCCGGCTTGCTGCGGTTCCAGAACAATGACCTGGTCGAAGGACGCAACCTGCTGGGTCGGCTCACGCTAGCCGTCAGCACCAGCATGAACAACCAGCATCAGCTGGGGCTGGACCTGGATGGCAATCCGGGCGGCGCCCTGTTCACACCCATGGTGTTCACTGCCAACAACGTCCTGCCAGCCACCACGAATGCGAAGCCAGCACTACCGGCAGTCCCGGCTTCTCTCAATCTGGACATCGGCGACGCGACCAAATTTGTTGCGTCTGATTACGAGGTGAATTTCACCTCGGCAACCCAGGGCAGCGTAACCCGGCGCTCGGATGGAGCCTTAACAAACTTCAGCTTTGCAGCAGGCGTATTTTCGTTCCAGGAGGCGACAAACCCCACAGGAGGACCTTATACAGGCAAGGCCATTGATGGTTTGAATCTGTTGGGTGGTGCAGGCACACCCGCCGCCGGTGATCGCTTTCTGCTCAAACCCTTCAGCACCTCGGCCAGCAACATCAGCGCCGAGTTTTCGACACCGCGGGCTTTGGCCGTGGCCAGCCCGGTAGCTGGCAGCCTGGGCACCAGCAACACCGGGAGCCTGCAGCTCAGCAGCCTGCTGGCCCGCAGCAACCCGGTCGCGTTGACACCCGTTGTGTTGACCTTTACCGGCGCCAACAGCTACACCCGCAGCGACGAGTTGCCAACAGCCAATGCCACCACATTTGCTTACACACCAGGCCAGGCGATTGAGGGTACTGCGCCAGCCACCAGCCCCTTGAGCCAATGGTCGCTGACGCTGCAAGGCGTCCCCAAGGCCGGTGACACCTTTACCGTGCAGCAGCAGCCTGCCGCTTTTCGCAACCTCAACGCCGGCAATGCCGGCGCCATGATGGGCCTGCGCGATGCGAAGATGTTTGACGGCGCAGCGCTCACCGACGGCTATGCCAGTCTGATCGCGCAAATTGGCATCCGCGCGCAGAGCGCCAACTACTCGGCTGAAATCTCGGGCTCGATCGCCGCCAATCTGGAACGCGACCGCACGGGCGTCGCGGGCGTCAACCTGGACGAAGAGGCGGCCAAGCTGCTGCAGTACCAGCAGGCCTACCAGGCGTCGGCCAAGATGATCCAGATCGCGCAAGGCATTTTTGACACCCTGATTCAAACCCTGCGCTGAAGCCACGCCGTCCAGGAGCAAACACCATGACAAATGCAACGACCCGACTCGGTTCCGCCAACACCTACGACAACGCCTTGCGCAATCTGTCAGCGCGCCAATCGGCGCTGTCAAACCTGCAGGAAAACCTGACTTCCGGCAAGAAAGTGGTGCGCGCCAGCGACGATCCGACTGGCGCGGCCCAGGCGGAACGGGCCCTGACCCGCATCAGCCGCATCGCCACCGACCAGCGCGCGCTTGAGGCACAGCGCGGCTCGATTGCCATGGCCGAGAGCACCCTGGGCGATGTCACCGATGCGCTGCAAAACTTCCGCGAACTGGTTGTCAGTTCTGGCAATGGCGTGCACGGCCCCGCCGAGCGCAAGTCCATCGCCATCCAGTTGCAAGGTCTGCGCGATCAGGTCTTGTCGCTGGCCAACCGCGAGGACAGCAATGGGCAACCCCTGTTCAGCGCTTTGGGCAGCGCGCTCAAGCCCTTTGTGGGACCGCAAGCAGCGGCAGCCGACTACACCTTCAACGGGCTGCCGGGGCAAACGTCCAGCAGTGAAGTGGCAATTCCATTTACCCTCGATGGCGACAGCGCGTTTATGCTGCAAACCCAGCGCGACGGGGTTTACAACGTCAGTCTGGGCGGTGGCACGACCAATCTGAAAACCAGCCCCGTAACATTGAATCCGCCCACCGCAGCGACTGGCGCGTCCTACACCCTCACCTTCGGCTCGACCACGGTAGATACGACCACCGGTTTGACCACGGTGGACTACACAATCATGGACGGGGCCACCACAATTGCTACGGTTAACGCCAAGAGTTACACCACGAGCCAAGGCCTCGGTGTGACAGAGATGCCGGGTCTGTCCCTCACCATCACAGGCACACCCACGGCGGGTGACACGGTCCAAGTCGACCCCAGCCCCAGCCTCTTCAGCATCCTCGACGACGCCATTCGCGACATTGGCAGCGCTCCCAGCAACGCCGCTGCCAGCCAGGCCGTCAGCCAGGCGCTGGGCAACATCGACATCGGCATGGGCCGCGTCTCTGCGGTGCGCGGCCAGGCCGGTGACTTGCTCAACCGCGCCGACCGCATCACGTCCAACCAGGAGGCGCGCAGCATCCAGTTGGAGGCCGACCGCTCGCGCGCCGAAGACCTCGACATGGTCAAAGGCATCTCGGACTTCCAGAACCAGCAAACCGGCTACCAGGCCGCGCTGCAGTCATACGCACAAGTGCAAAAACTCTCGCTCTTCAATTACATCGGCTGACCTGACCCGGGCAGCGCTGGCGTGTCCGGATGCGATCCAGGCTACATCGCCGCCCTGACAGCCTGAAACACCTGCCAGAACTGCGCGTCCTGCGTGGTGCAAAAGTTGATGCGCATCAGCGTGCTGGGCGCACGATTGGCATGAAACAGGGCACCCGGTGCCAGCAGATAACCCACGTCCAGCATGCGCTGCGAAAGCAGCTCGGTGTCCACACCGGTATCGACCCAGCCAAACAGCCCCGCCGGTGGCGCGGCAAAGGTACAGCCCGCCGCCAGCGCCAGCCGGGCACTGCGCCCCCGGGCCTGATTGAGTCGCGTACGAATGCGCTCGGCATGGCGGCGTAGCTGGCCCTGGTCAATGCACCAGGCCAGGGCTTTTTCGAGCAGCGCGGGGGTGGTCAGCGTGGCCAGCAACTTGGTGTCAAGCAGACGATCCACCAGCGCGGTGGGGGCCGCCAGGAAGCCCACCCGCCAGCCGGGTGCCAGAATTTTGGCAAAGCCGCTGACATAAATGGTGCGCTGCAAACCGTCCAGCGCGCACAGGCGAGTGGCGAGTTCGGGCGCAATGTGGCTGTAGGTGTCATCTTCAACAATATAAAAGTCATGCTGATTGGCCAGCTGCAGCACGCGGTGGGCGCTGCCCGGCGTCAGGCAGTAGCCGGTTGGGTTGTGAAACACGCTGACACTGACAAACAGCTTCGGGCTGTGCAGCTCGCAATAACGAGCCATCACCGCCAGGTCCGGCCCGTCCGGGCCGCGCGGCACCGGCAAGATGCGCATGCCCAGGGCATCGAGCCGGGCAAATTCAATCGCCCAGCCGGGCTCTTCAACCATCACGTAATCACCGGCGCGCAGCAGCGTGCGACTCACAATGTCCAACGCGTGGGTGGCGCCCACGGTGGTGATGATCTGCTGCGGCGCGGCGTGAATGGCCAGGGCGTTGAGCTTGGTGGAGAGTGACTGGCGCAAGCCAGCGTCGCCAGCGGGCTCGCCATATTGCAGCGAGAACGCCTGCAACTGCTTGCCGCTGGTGACGCGGCGCACGGCAGCGGCCATGAACGTGGTGTGCAGCCAGTCCGGTGGAAACGCCCCCATGCCGGGTTGCGGCTGCTCGCTGCTGCCCTGAAACATGCCGCGGATCAAAGCCGTGGCATTCACCGGCACGTGCTGGGCTTCCAGCGTCGTGTTGAGCCTTGTTGGCGCGTCACCTTTTGCTATTGAATTTATAGCTTCTTGCGCACTATTGACGAGGGCTACCGCCCTGTTTCTTATATAAAACCCGCGATTCTTGAGGGCCTCAACCAGCCCCTGCGCCAGCAACTGGTCGTAGGCCGCGACCACGGTCGACGGGCTCACGCCCTGCTGCTGCGCGCACTGGCGCACCGACGGCAAACGTGTGCCCGGCGCCAGCAAGCCAGTGCGAATGCGCTCGGCAAAACGCTCAGCGAGCTGTTCGACCAAGGACTGCGACGCGGCTTTGACTAACATGCAGATGCCCTTTCTTCCAAACCTGTGTTGCCATGGCAGGCAATACAGCTCAGATAAATGTTTTCACAAGTGTACTGCCAGTGTATTGTTTTTGACGATAAAGTGAGCCCCCATGAACACCAGTCAGCGACCCCATGAACAACACTGAACTCAGCGCTTTGCTGCTACTGTGCACGGCGGCGAGCTTCACGCCCGGCCCCAACACGACCTTGTCGACCGCGCTGGCGGCCAACCTCGGTTTGCGGCGCGCGCTGCGCTTTGTGGTGTCGGTGCCGGTCGGCTGGGGCCTGCTGTTCAGCCTGTGCGCGGGGGGCGTGGGGGCGATGGTGATGGCACTGCCGGTGCTCCGGCTAGCGGTTCAAGCGCTTGGCGTGGCGTACCTGTTGTGGCTGGCCTTGAAGTTGTTTAGAACCAACTCACTGGCGCAGGCCGATGCCGCACAGCTCAATGTCACGTTCTTGCAAGGTGTCATGCTGCAGTTTGTGAACATCAAGGCCTGGATGCTGGCCCTGACCGTGGTGGCCGGTTGGCTTGCCGGGCGTGACGACCTGCTGCACCGCTTTGCCATCATCTTGCCGCTGATGCTTTTGTTTGGCCTGTGCAGCAACCTGACCTACGCGCTGGTGGGCTCGCTGCTTCGCCAATGGCTGGCCGACCCCGAACACGCGGGCAGGCGCTTGCGCTGGTTCAACCGCAGCATGGCCGCCGTGCTGGTGGCAACCGCCGGCTGGATGAGCACGTTCTAACGCTGACAAGAGGGGCATCAACATGAGAACCACCGGTCTGAAAACGCTTGGCCTGATCGGCGGCATGAGTTGGGAATCCACCGTGCCGTATTACCGCGAGATCAACGAAACCGTCAAAGCCCGGTTGGGCGGCCTGCACTCGGCCAAGATCATTTTGTACAGCGTTGATTTTCATGAGATTGAACAGCTGCAAGCCACCGACCAATGGGAGGCAGCCGCTGCCATGCTGGCTGGCATTGCCCAGAAGCTGGAGGGTGCCGGGGCCGACGCGCTGGTGCTGTGCACCAACACCATGCACAAGGTCGCTGCTGCCATTTCAAACGCCGTGCAGATCCCCTTGCTGCACATTGCCGACCCGACGGCGGTGGCCATCAATCAGGCCGGTCACACGACGGTCGGTTTGCTGGGCACGCGCTTCACCATGGAGCAAGACTTCTACCGCAGCCGTCTCGAACAGGAGCACGGCCTGACGGTGCTGACACCCCAACCAGCCGACCGGGACCTGGTCCACCGGGTGATCTATGACGAACTGTGCCTGGGCCAAGTGCTGCCGGCCTCGCGCGACGCTTACCTGCAGGTGATTGCCGACTTGGGCGCACGCGGCGCGCAGGCCATCATTTTGGGCTGCACCGAAATCGCCATGCTGATTGGCCCACACGACTGCGATCTGCCGCTGTTTGACACCACGCAATTGCATGCCCAAAGCGCAGCCCAATGGGCGCTGACCACCCCGCCACTGGAAAACAAAGCATGACAACACAGCCGCACGCCATTCGCAACGGCTTGCTGCTGGGCACGCTGGGGGTGGTGATTTTTGCCCTGACACTGCCCATGACACGGCTGGCGGTTGGCAGCGCCGCAGCACCGCAGATGTCCGGCGTTTTTGTGGCAGCCGGTCGCGCCACGGTGGCTGCCATTTTGGCCATCGTGTTTTTGGCGGCCACCCGCGCGCCAGGCCCCAAGCGCGGGGACTGGCTGCCGCTGGGCGTCGTGGCGCTAGGGGTTGTGTTTGGCTTTCCCCTGTTCTCATCGGTGGCGATGCGTCATGTCGAAGCGGTACATGCCAGCGTAATTCTGGGTGTTTTACCGCTGGCGACCGCCTCGGTCGGCGCCTGGCTGCATCGTCAGCGCCCTTCCGCCGGGTTTTGGGCCTGTGCCGGCTTGGGCACCGCGCTGGTGGTGGCGTTTGCCGTGCTGCGCTCAGGCCGGAGCGGTCTGACGCTGGCGGGCGCTGACCTCTTGCTGCTGCTGGCCATGGCCTGCGCGGCGGTCGGCTATGGAGTGGGGGCACTGCTCTCGCAGCGCCTGCGCGCTGACCATGTGATCTGCTGGGCGCTGGTCCTGGGTTTACCACTCAATCTGCCCATAGCCCTTGCTGAGTATCCACAAGAGGCTATCAAAATAGAAGCGTGGGCGGCTTTTTTCTATGTCGCGGTGTTCTCCCAATGGCTGGGCTTTTTTGCCTGGTACCGGGGGCTGGCGCTGGGCGGCACGGTGCGGGTCAGCCAGGTGCAATTGCTGCAGCCTTTTTTGAGCATGGTGTTTGCCGTGCCGATTTTGGGCGAACGACTGGACGCGCTCACCGTGGGCTTTGGTCTCGCCGTTGTCACCGTCGTCTTTGTTGGCCGCACCATGCCGGTACGCAACACCTTGTCCACATCAAAACCAACACCACCACTTGGAGCCAAGTCATCATGAACAACCCCCCACTCATCACGGCCCCGTCGGGCTGGCAACTGGCGCGCCGCGCCGCGCGCATGAACCCGTCTGTGATCCGCGAAATCCTTAAGGTAACCGAGCGGCCCGGCATCATCAGTTTTGCCGGTGGCCTGCCATCAAGCAAGACGTTTCCCGTGGCCGAGTTTGAAGCGGCCTGCGCCAAGGTCTTGCGCGACGACCCCGCAGCTGCCCTGCAATACGCCGCCAGCGAAGGCTTTGGCCCCTTGCGCGAGATGGTGGCCGAGAACTTGCGCGTTCAGGCCGCATCCGCCGGACTGACCTGGCAAGTGGACCCGGCCCAGGTACTGATCACCACCGGCTCACAGCAGGGCCTGGACCTGGTGGCCAAGGTGCTGGTGGATGCAGGCAGCCGCATTCTGGTCGAATCACCCACCTACCTGGGCGCCGTGATGGCGTTCACGCCGATGGAGCCTGAGGTGGTGAGCGTGGCCAGCGATGATGACGGCGTGGACATAGCGGCGCTGGGGCAAGCCGCTGTTGCCGCGGGAACGGGTGAGGCGGCCCGCTTTCTTTACGTGCTGCCCAACTTCCAGAACCCCACCGGCCGCACCATGAGCGAGGCACGCCGCGCCGCTTTGAGTACCGAGGCCGCACGACTGGGCCTGCCCCTGATCGAAGACAACCCCTACGGCGACCTGTGGTTTGATGCGCCGCCGCCCGCGCCTTTGACCGCCCGCAACCCCGATGGCTGCATCTATTTGGGTTCATTCTCCAAAGTGCTGGCACCGGGCTTGCGGCTGGGCTTTTTGGTGGCACCCAAAGCGGTCTACCCCAAACTGCTGCAAGCCAAACAGGCCGCCGACCTGCACAGCCCCGGTTTTAACCAGCGCATGATTGCCGAGGTGATGAAAGACGGCTTTCTGGACCGCCATGTGCCCACCATCCGCGCGCTCTACAAATCCCAGCGCGACGCCATGCTGGAAGCTCTGGCGCAGCACTTTCCGGACTCCAATAGCCAGCCCGACCAGTCTCTGACCTGGAACACCCCGGCAGGCGGCATGTTTTTGTGGGCGCGTCTACCCAAGAACATGAGCGCAGTGGACTTGCTGCCCTTTGCAGTCGACAAGGGTGTGGCCTTTGTGCCCGGCGCGCCGTTCTACGCCGATCATGGTGACCCGCGCACGCTGCGCCTGTCGTTCGTCACACCCAGCGTGGCGGAGATCCACGAAGGTGTGGCGGCGCTGGCTGCAGCCATTAAAGAACGTCAGACAGCCTGACCATGATGCACATCTGGGGGCGACTGAGCTCACTCAATGTTCGCAAGGTCGTGTGGACCGCGCAGGAAACCGGCGTGCCCTTCACACGCTCGGATGCCGGCATGACCTTTGGCGTGGTGAAGACACCCGAGTACCTGAACCTCAACCCCAATGCGCTGGTGCCCACGCTGCAGGATGGCGAGCTGGTGCTGTGGGAGTCCAACGTGATCGTGCGCTACCTGTGCGCGCGCTACGCCCCCACGCTGTACCCGCAGGACCTGGCACAGCGCTTTGATGCAGAGCGCTGGATGGACTGGCAGCAAACCACGCTCAACCGCGCGGGCGGTGCCGCCTTTTTGCAGTGGATTCGCACCCCGGAACTCCAGCGCGATCATGCAGCCATTGCCCAGTCGGTAGCGGCGATGGCACCCCTGCTGGCGCTGCTGGACCAGCACCTGTCACATCGCGCCTACATGGGCGGCGCCGAGTTCAGCATGGCGGACATTCCGGTGGCCTGCGACATTCACCGCTGGGTCGGTTTGCCGCAGCCACGCCCGGCGCTGCCCCATTTGGAACGGTGGTACGCCAGCATCCTCGCCCGCCCTGCCGTTCGCGGGGTGCTGGATCAGCCCCTGTCCTGACCACCACCCACCCGAGCTCTGCCCCATGAAAACCCGCCCCCTTCGACCGGCTCAGGACAGACCTTTCAAGCAAGTTGACGTTTTCACCGACACGCCTTATCTGGGCAACCCGCTGGCCGTGGTGCTCGACGGCACGGACTTGAGCGACGACGAGATGCAGCATTTCGCGCAGTGGACCAACCTGTCGGAAACCACGTTTGTGCTGCCCCCCTGTGCCGAGGGCGCTGCTGCCGGTGCGGACTACCAGGTGCGCATCTTCACCACGGCTTACGAAATGCCTTTTGCCGGTCACCCCACGCTGGGCAGTTGCCACGCCTGGCTGGAGCACGGCGGCGCGCCCCAGCACCCCGACCTGATCGTCCAGCAGTGCAAAGTAGGACTGGTGCGCATCCGCCGCAGCGCCACGCAACTGGCCTTCGCCGCCCCAGCCCTCACGCGCAGCCAGCCCGAACCCGAAGCCCTGGCGCGCCTGGCCGCGGCGCTAGGCCTGCGCCGCGAACAGCTGTTGGCCGCGCAACACCTCACCAATGGCCCGCGCCACTTCGGTCTGTTGCTGAGCAGCGCAGACGCTGTGCTGCAGCTTGAGCCCGATCTGGCAGCGCTGCGGCTCTGGATGATTGATGCGGGCATCAGCGGTGTCGGCATGGCGGCAGTGGCGGGTGCATCAACCGGCAGCGGGCTGATCAAGCGATCCAACCGCGAAGCGCGCGCTTTTGGCTTCGCCACACCCGCAGCAGTCGATGTCGCGCCAAGCGCTCAAGCGCAGGTCGAAGTGCGATTTTTTGCCAACGATGTGATGGTGAACGAAGACCCGGTCACCGGCAGCTTCAACGCCAGCCTGGCGCAGTGGCTGATTGCCGACGGCCTCGCGCCCAGCAGCTATATCGCCGCGCAAGGCACTTGCCTGGGCCGCGCCGGGCGCGTGCACATTGAGCAAGACGCCACCGGCCAAGTCTGGGTCGGCGGCGAATCCGTCACCTGCATCGACGGCCACGTCAGGCTCTGAATGCTATTTTATTTGTAGCTTGCGTCGCTTACGCGACAAGGGCTACAGCCCGATTTCTTATAAATTACCGGCATGGGACACCTTTACCTTGTACGCCACGGCCAGGCTTCATTTGGCGCAGAAGTCTACGACCAGCTCAGCCCGATGGGCCGGCAGCAGAGCGTGCGGCTGGGCCAGTACTGGCGCGACAAAGGACTGACCTTTGACACCGTGCTGACCGGCACACTCAAGCGCCACGCGCAGACCTACGCCGGCATCTGCGAGGGGCTGCATGGCGCCGAGGGCACAGCGGCAGCGCCTTTGCTTTGGCCGGGCTTGAACGAATTTGACAGTCTGGCGCTGATCGCCACCGTGCACCCCTACCCGCTGAAGAAGCCCGACACGCCAGAACTCTACCGGCACCACTTTCGCCTGCTGCGCGATGGCCTGACGCAGTGGATGAACGGCGTGGTCAGCCCGGTGGGCATGCCCAGCTACCAGGAGTTCCGGCACGGCGTGGTCAGTGCGCTGGACCATATCCGCAAGAATTGCAGCGGCCATGTGCTGATCGTTTCCAGCGGCGGCCCCATCGCCACCGCCGTCGGCCACGTGCTGGGCACCGCGCCCGAGACCACGATCGAGCTCAACCTGCGCATCCGCAACAGCGCGGTCACCGAGTTCGCCTTCAACCCGAAACGCCACAGCCTGCTGACCTTCAACGCGCTGGCGCATCTGGATCAGCCGGAGCATGCGTCGTGGATCACGCACGCCTGAGACGCTGCCCGTCAGCCCGCCAGCGTTAAGGTTCAATAGCTTTAGTCTCAGGCGCTGGCTGGCGCCCATGATAGTCAGCGCAGCAAGATCAGCGCCGTGCCGGCCACCGTCATGACCGCACCCAGCCAGGCACCGGGCGCCGGCGCGCGCCCGAGGTGCAGCCACAGCAAGGGCAGCACCAGCACCGGTGACACCGACGACAAGATCGCCACCATGCCGACATCGCCTTTTTGCAGTGCCAGCAGAATCAGCGTCATGCCCACACCCATGGCAATAAAACCGTTGAGCCCGGTCTGCACCAGCACCCGCAGCGTCGGCGGGCGCTGTGCCCGCGCGGCCCGAAAGCCCGCACCCAACAACACAAAATGGGCGCAAGTGGCGACGGTTACCCGCACGGCGGATGCCATTACCGGGTCCACATCGGTCATCATCACCGGCTTGGCAATGAGGGAGCCGACCGCCTGACACAGCGCCGCCAGCAGCGCCAGCAGAACGCCGGCGCCCACGTGACCCCGATCGGCCTCCCAGGCGTGGTTTTCTTCTTTGCGCCGCCCCAGCACGATCGCGGTCATCACGCCCACCAGCGTCAAGACGCCGCCCCACAGCGCCTGCAGGCTCATGCGCTCGTGCAAGAGCCAGAAACCCAGCAGCGCGCTGAACACCGCATGGGTCGCAAACAAGACCCCGGCGCGGCGCGGCCCGAGCCGGTTCATGGCCGCAAACAGCGCGGTGTCGCCAACAAAAATGCCGATCAAGCCGCTGACCGCCATGACGCCCCAGGCACCCGATGAAAAGGTGCGCCAGCCGCCGCTGGCGAGCACCACCGCCCACAGCATCAGCGCCACCATCAGCATGCGCCAGCGGGTAAAGGCAAAGGCGCCCAGATGGCGCGAGGGCGTGACCGACGTGACGCTGCCCAGCGCCCAGCAGGCGGCTGCGCCCAGGGCGAACAAATCGTAAGAAACCAGCATGAGTTCAGCGAGGCCGCGGGCGCGCTTAAGCGGGCAAAAATCGGGGTCAGCGGCCGCTTGGCGCAGGCCCGGACACCAGCGTGCTCAACGGCAGCTGGTCCATCTCAGCCAATAGCCGCGCCAGGCTGCGCCCGGCAGCATCCAGCAGCGCTCGTCCCTTCTCGGCAGTAGCAGCCGCCGCATTGCCCACCGCCCCGTTGCGGTTGTAGTCCTGCATTTGCCAGCCCAGCTTGGCGCTCTTGCCATTGCCCAAAATGGCGAACTGTTGTGCCCGGTCTTGCGAGGTGGAATGAAAGTCTTGCGCCTGTGCCATGTCTACCCGTGCGGGGTCGAGCGCCAGCATCATGGAAGTCTCCATGTCACCCGCATGAATGCCAAAGCGATGCTCCTCCAAGCTGAACAAGGCGTTGACGTCCTGCCCCTGCGCATCAAGCAGCGGCAAGTTGAACCAGCTGGCGCTGTACACCAGCATGTCAAACCGCGCGCGCAGGTCGCGTGCCGCCAGGTCCATCACGCTGACATTGCCGCCGTGGCTATTGAACAGCAGCAGCTTCTGGATGCCGGCAGCCGCGACCGACTCGCCAATGTCGGCCCAAAGCCGCAGGATGGTTTCATTCTTGAGCGTCAAGGTGCCGGGAAAGCGCGCGTGCTCCGGGCTCAAACCGATCGCTTGCGTCGGCAGGAACAGCACGTTCAAGTCTGCTGCCAAGTGCGGCAAAGCCGCCGCCACGATGCCGTCCACCAACGCCGTGTCGACACTCAGGGGCAAATGCGGGCCATGCTGCTCGGTGGCAGCCACCGGCAGCACCGCGATGGTTTTCGCAGATTGTCCGCTGGAAATCAGCTGGGCAAAGTCCCGTGTGGACAGGTCGGCCCAGTAGCGTGAACGCAGGGTCATGGCAGCCATGATGATTGAGGAGCCGCCACGCTTCAGGCCTTCTTCATGAACTCAGCCTTGAGCATGAAAGCGCCCTGATCGGTCTTGCAGTCCACCTCGTGGTCGCCAGCGCCATCGGGCAGCCGGATGCCTTTGATTTTGGTGCCTTTTTTCAGCACGATGGACGAGCCCTTGACCTTCAGGTCTTTGATCAGGATCACGGTGTCGCCGTCTGCCAGTGGGTTGCCATTGGCATCCTTGATGACACCCTTGGCGTCGTCGCCCGCTTCAGCCGCTGCGCTCATCGGCCATTCATGGCCGCAGTCGGGGCAGACGTAGTTGGCGCCATCGGGATAGGTATTTTCAAGCGTGCACTGGGGGCAAGCAGGTAAATTGGCGGGAGTGGACATGGTGTGATCGTTTGAATAGAGGGAGCGTACGCCCCCCACAACAGCCTGGGCGGCCAGCCGGTGCGCGAGGCAAGGCCACAAGTATATGAAACTCGGGCCATGGCGCCAAAATTGCATATTTTTGGCGCTGTTGACCGTCACTCAACAGCTAGGCGATGCGATAATTTCTGCTGGTCAACTCCCAAAAAATCACGCCTTGAAACCCTGCCCCAGTTGCTAGCTTTCAACCCGCCTTGACTGCATCGGGGTTGGAAGCCAAAACCCGCAAGCCCTGCCAGATGCAAACCATTACCCGGGAGTGAGCCATGCTCAACATCTTTACGCTGGCCAATGGCCGTCTGTTCCAGGAAGAGATCGATTCGCTGGAAGAACTGTCTAAATTCCAGCCGATCTGGGTCGATCTCGAGTCTCCCACCGTGGAGGAAAAGCGCTGGATCAAGCAGCACTACGGCTTGTCGATTCCCGAAGACGCGATGGACGAAGACATTGAGGAATCGGCCCGCTTTTACCGGGAAGACAACGGCGACCTGCACATTCGCAGTGACTTTTTGGTGGCCGACGACGATGAGCCGCACACCGTGCGCGTCGCCTTCATCCTGAATTTGGTCAATGACGAGCTCAAGAGCATGGGCGTGCTGTTTTCGATTCACGACGAAGACGTGCCGGTGTTTCGGCTCTTACGCATGCGCGCGCGCCGCGCCCCCGGTCTGATTGAAGACGCCAAGGAAGTGCTGCTCAAGCTGTTTGATGCCGACGCGGAATATTCGGCCGACACTTTAGAGGGCATTTACGACAACCTGGAAACCGTGAGCAACAAGGTGCTGTCAGGCGATGTGACGGACGCCATGGCCGGCGAAGTGCTGGGCGCCATTGCGCGCCACGAAGACATGAGCGGACGCATCCGCCGCAACGCGATGGACACGCGCCGCGCGGTGAGCTTCATGATGCGCAGCAAGATGCTCAACAGCGAACAGTTTGAGGATGCCCGGCAAATTCTGCGCGATATCGATTCTCTCGACTCGCACACTGCCTTCCTGTTCGACAAGATCAACTTTTTGATGGATGCCACGGTTGGCTTTATCAACATCAACCAGAACAAGATCATCAAAATCTTCTCGGTCGCCAGTGTGGCGCTGCTGCCGCCCACGCTGATTGCCAGTATCTACGGCATGAACTTCAAGTACCTGCCCGAACTCGACTGGTCGCTGGGCTACCCCTATGCGCTGGCGCTGATGGTCGCCAGCGCGCTGGTGCCCATGTGGTACTTCAGAAAACGCGGCTGGTTGAAGTAGTTCGGCGCAAGTTTTTTATTTGAATTCTTTGAGTGCCGTGCGCAGGACCTGAGGGCAGAGATTGGGGCGTGGGCCCCCGCCTCATACTGTCAAACGCCCAGAAATCGGCGGCGGCCCACGCCCCTATCTCTGCGGGCGACTCTCTGGTTGGCAATTTTTTTTGATGCTCGCGTCGGGCAGGTCTGCAGCGGTTGCTGACATAGGTCTGCCGAAAATGCTCGCTCGTTACCCGACATTCACCCCAGTACCCTGGCCGTCAGCAATGTGGTGTCGATTTCGAGGATCGCTGCACCCGCCAACGACCATCAACCGACCCCGATAATGTTTTTCGATTGCGGTCAATGAACTGGCATGATTTCCAGAAAGCTGACATCGCCAAGTTCGGTATCTTCATTGTGTGACCATCAGCAACGCGGCAAAAATCCCGGAAGTTCAACTGCCAATCTAGTGTGTGATTTGAAGGTCTCGTTAAGCCGGAACCAGCCTGCCAGATCTACCTTTGGAGTGATTGCTCCAGTGGGCCTTGCTCCCGATAAACAAGTGGAGCAACGCACCACGGCGATGTGAGGGCTCAAAGCAAACCCGCTCAGTGACAACTCGGTGTATCAGGGGCAGCGTCGGGCGAATGTTGAAGAACTTCAGAACAAGCTGATTGCCGGCCAGATACTCACTTATCCAAACCACCCATGCATAGATACTTGATCACCAAGTAGTCATCCATCCCGTACTTTGAGCCTTCGCGCCCCAATCCGGATTGTTTGACCCCGCCAAACGGCGCAACTTCGTTGGAAATAATGCCGGTGTTGATACCGACCATGCCGCTCTCCAGACCTTCTGCGACACGCCAGATGCGCCCGATGTCGCGCGAATAAAAATAGCTGGCCAGACCGAACTCGGTATCGTTGGCCATGGCGATCACATCGGCATCGGTCTTGAAGCGAAACAGCGGGGCCAATGGGCCAAAGGTTTCTTCCCGGGCGACCAGCATGTCGGGGCTGGTGTCGGCAATCACGGTCGGCTCGAAAAAGCTGTGTCCCAGCGCATGGCGCTTGCCGCCGGTCAGAAGTCGCCCGCCCTTGGAGAGCGCATCGGCGATGTGCTGTTCCACCTTTTTGATGGCAGCACCGTCAATCAGTGGTCCTTGCGTGACGCCGGCCTCGACGCCGTTGCCGACCTTGAGCTTTTCCACGGCGACGACCAGCTTTTTCGCAAAGGCATCATAGACACCGTCCTGCACATACAGACGATTCGCGCAGACGCAGGTCTGGCCGGCGTTGCGGTATTTGGACATGATGGCGCCTTCCACTGCCGCATCCAGATCGGCATCGTCAAACACGATGAACGGTGCGTTGCCGCCCAGCTCCAGCGACAGCTTCTTGATGGTCTTGGCGCATTGTTGCATCAGCATGCTGCCGATTTCGGTGGAACCGGTGAAAGAAACTTTGCGCACGGTGGGGTTGGAGGTCATCTCGCCGCCGATGGCACTGGCTGATCCGGTCAATACGCTGAAGATGCCTGGCGGCACGCCAGCGCGTTCTGCCAGCACGGCCAGCGCCAGTGCCGAATAGGGCGTAGCCAGCGCTGGCTTCAACACCATCGGGCAACCCGCAGCGAGCGCCGGGCCGGCTTTGCGGGTGATCATCGAAGACGGGAAGTTCCAGGGCGTAATGGCGGCGCAGACGCCGATGGGCTGCTTGATGACGACGATGCGCCGGTCCGTCCAGGGCGAGGCCAGTGTGTCACCGCTGACGCGCTTGGCCTCCTCGGCAAACCATTCAATAAAAGAGGCGGCATAAACGATTTCACCCTTGGCTTCAGCCAGCGGCTTGCCTTGCTCGACCGTCATGATCATGGCCAGATCATCGGCATTGGCCAGCATCAGGTCGTTCCATTTACGGATCACGGCACTGCGCTCTTTGCCGGTTTTTTCGCGCCAACTGCGCCAAGCCTTGTCGGCCGACTTGATGGCGCGGCGGGTTTCGGCCGTGCCCATTTTCGGCACGGTACCGATGGTTTCACCGGTGGCCGGATTAGTGACGGCGCAGGTTTCGCCGCTGTCGGCGTTACACCACTGACCGTTGATATAAGCTTGCTGCCGAAACAGCGAGGGGTCTTTCAGTTGCATCATGATCATTATTCTCTGAGTTAAGGTTGAAATGTTGACGACCGTTGGATCGCTTGCGGGCCAGGCGGGTTAAGAAAGCGGGCTGGTGCATCATCAGGACGTTGTCGTAAGTGGCAGCGAAATTCGTCACACAGGCAGCGTCAGTGAATTGGAGTATTCGGTCAAATGGAAGTATTGGAGTTTTCCAGAATGACGGTCACAGAACTTCAATTTCAACAAAGACCACCTCATGAGAGGATGAGTTGACGACATTGTGTTGAACCCCGACGGTACGCGCGTACGACTGACCGGCCACCAAAGGCGCGATCATTTGTCCCTCTGGCGTTTCAAGCAGAAGTTCACCGTTGGTTTGAGGCACAACGACATAGTTGTGTCCATGAGTATGCCAACCAGTTTCGGCGCCAGGAGCAAATCGCCATTCAGTCACGACGACGTGCTCGTTTGACACCTGCACGGTGGGCACTGCCTGAGGGCGTTCGATCTTGCCTTTTGATAGATTTGAAAGAGTCATGGTGGGGATCACGGGTGGGTGGTGGCAGCCGACGGGACGCCATGTCAGTCACATGCCAGGGGTACAAGAATGTCAACTGGCCTGAATCGCGGCCAGCGATGCCGCCATGATGGCCAGGCCTTCATCGACGATGGCATCACTGACCGTCAGCGGCACCAGAATACGAACCACATTGCCATAAGTGCCGCAAGTCAGCAGGATCAGCCCGCGCCGGGTAGCCTCGGCGGCCAGCCGTTTGGCCTTAAGTTCGACACTTCCTGCACGCAAGTCCTTGATTTCATTAGAAACGGAGTCCAAAGCGCAGACTACAAAACGGGTTTGACCAGGTCCGCGGGTGTGGGTAGTGCCAACTCCAGAGCGGCAAACAGCGACTTCTGAGCGGGCGTCATTTCGGTCAACCCGGTCAGAGTTTTACCGTCCGTTGTTTGCGCGGTCTGCTGGTGAATGCGTTTGAGCTGTTCCAGCAGTGTGCTGGGTGACTCTGATCGATTGGCCGCCTTGAGCCGCATGCGCATCACCCGGTACAGGATCAGCGCCATGAAACACACCAAGGCGTGCGAGCGAATCCGCTGGGGTAACCGGTGGTACACCGGCCCAATCTCGATGTCGGATTTAAGCACCCGAAAGCCGCGCTCAATATCGGCCAGACTCTTGTAGCGCTGCACCACCTCGGTGGCCGGTGTATTCGTATTGGTCACCAGCAGCAACTTGCCGTCGAGCAACTCCAGATAACGCTTCTTGTCCTCGTCAATCGTGTAACTGAACAGCTCTGCCTTCAAGTCCACCTTGATCACATGCGCCATATGGACTTCTTTGACGGCGTGATAAAAACGCGCCTTGGTGCCAGAGTCCGACATCGGTCGCCCTTTGGCGCGTTTGCCAGCATCTTGTCCATCGAGTTTGCCGCTGCACTGCTGACCCATGGCGACCAACTCCGCAATGGTCTTGTCGCGCGCATGGCCGCGCCGCGCGGCCGCCACAGGGTCATGGGCCACCACCAGGCGGTTGTCCTGCCATTTTGTTTCAGCACACCATTCTTGATCGGGTGCTTGTGCCGCACTCAAACGTTTTAAGTCGTCGGCAAAGTCACCATATCGCGCCGCAGGCACTGCCAGGATGTATTCCAGCGCCACATCACGCCCGTCCTTTTTAAGCTTCGCCTGAAGTTTGGCCAATTCCTCGATGTTGCTGACACTGAGCAGTCCCCGGTCCGCCACCAGCACGACGCGCTTGAGCGGGTAGCGCTCAAGCAAACCACGGATCATGGGTAGCAGTGTCTTGGCTTCTGCCGTATTGCCGGGATGCACTTCATGGGCGATGGGCAGACCCTCGAAGGTTTGCACCAAAGACAGCATGAATTGGCGTTCCACCAAACCCGATTTGGCCCTGCCATAGGCTCGAACATCATCTGCCAGGTCAGTCTGACCGGTGACCTCCACGGTGGTGAGGTCATAAAACACCACGGAGAGGTCTTGATCAATCAAGGGGCGCATGAGTGTTGCCAGTCTGACGCCCAGGGTGTCGCTGTATTCGTCGAGCACATCCATGGCCCGCAGCAGGTGTTGGTGCTCCGGCAAGTCTTTCACAACGCCAACCGGCAGGGCTACGGTTTGCAGCCAGCGCAGCACACCGAGCTTGCTGCCTGGATCACACAGGCGATTGAAGACCATGACGCGCAGACACGCCAGCACATCGACCTCAGTCTTAGAGCGGCGCCAAGCACTCGCCAAGCCATCAAACCCAAGAGAGCGCCAGAGTTCAGACAGGGCCCAGACGTCGCCTGCATGGCGACTCTCGGTAAAGCGCAACCCATCAAGGGGAGACGAGACCGGCGTGATGCCACGGGCACGTTGCAGCGAGGCAATCAGGGTGTCGACTTCGCCGCCATCCTCCAGGCGACCCAGGGTGCACACGGTGCGCTGGCGGGGTTTGCCGTCCTCATTGCGGAACGACTCCACCAGTTGCGCATAACGCCGGGCACCTGATTGAGTGACTTTGATGAACATGGCGGCAAGTGTATCGCAAATTAGATCAAAGAAAAACTACTTTTAATGCTAAACGTGCCACTACAAGCTTTTCAAAAAATTTCGGCCGAAAAACTCGCCTAACTCGTTGATTTCATTTGCCCAGGGACCGCCAAGGAACGAAAAATGGGGTGGGAAGTGTCGACTTTAAGTGGCCATGTCAGCATCCGGTTGATGGATATCGCCGCCCTTGCACAACTCGATCGCGACCATGGCACCCAGACCCCGCACATCGGCAATGCAGCGGTGGCTGGCAGCCATTTGTTTCAGGCTGGCGCTCAGGCGCAGGCCCAATTGGCAACTGCGCTCCAGCAGGTTTTCTTGCTTGAACACCTCCAGCACCGCCAAGGCGGCGGCGCACAACATCGGGCTGCCCGCATAAGTGCCGCCCAATCCACCCGGCGCGGGAGCATCCATCACGTCAGCACGACCCACCACCGCCGAGAGCGGGAATCCACCGGCCATCGACTTGGCCAGCGTGATCAAGTCTGGTTCCACGCCACTTTGCTCGATGGCAAACCAGGTGCCAGTGCGACCGGCGCCGGTCTGAATCTCGTCGGCGATCAACAAGATGCCATGCTGATCACACAACGCGCGCAGGCGCTGCAAAAACTCGGGCGGCGCCACATTGAAGCCGCCCTCACCCTGCACCGGCTCCACAATGATGGCGGCCACCCGGCTCGCCTCGACATCGTTCTTGAAGATCGATTCAATCGAGGCGATCGATTCATCGATGCTCACACCATGCAGCGCATTGGGAAACTGAGCATGAAAAATTTCTGCCGGAAACGGACCGAAGCCGGTCTTGTAAGGTGCCACCTTGCCAGTCAGGCCGAGCGTGAGCAGCGTACGCCCGTGGTAGCCGCTGGTAAAGGCAATAACGGCCGCCCGCTTGGTGTAGGCACGGGCAATCTTGATGGCGTTTTCAACCGCTTCGGCGCCGGTGCTCAAAAACATGGTTTTCTTGGCGAAGTCACCGGGCGCCAGCGCGTTGATGCGCTCGGCCAGCTCCACATAGGGCTCATAGGCCAGCACCTGGAAACAGGTGTGGGTGTAGAGGTCCAACTGGGCCTTGACGGCGGCGATCACCGTGGGGTTGCAGTGCCCGGTATTGAGAACGGCAATGCCGCCGGCAAAGTCAATATAGCGTTTGCCTTCCACATCCCAGATTTCGGCGTTTTCACCGCGGGCAATGAACACTTCGTGGCTTTGGCCAACACCGCGTGGAATGGTGGCCCGGCGGCGGGCCATCAAAGCAGCATTATTCAGGTTAGATTCGCGTTGCATATCATTCCAGTGCGTTGGTAGACTCAAAACAATATAAATATGGTGCGCTTTTGCCAGGTTGGCTTACTGGGTTGCGTCGCCCTAAAGCCGGTATAGGCGTTTCTGACGAATACGATCAAAGACGACGGCAATAATCAGCAGCACACCGAGCACGACAATTTGCAGGTACGAGCCAATTTGCGCCAAATTCATTCCGTTTTGCACCAGTCCGATAAATATCGCACCCAACACGACGTTTTCCAGTCGACCAATGCCGCCCCGCAGTGAAACCCCACCGATTACACAGGCGGCAATGGATTCAAGTGCCATCGACCCACCCAGGTTGGCATCCCCGGACGCAGTTCTTGCCGTTAGCAGTAAGCCTGATACGCCGGCGATCAATGCACACAAAACATAAGCGCTGATGAGGACTGGCTTGACTCGAATACCGGACAGCAAAGCTGCTTTTGGATTGCTACCCACGGCATACAGATGTCTGCCCCACGCAGAGTAATTCAGCAGAACAAACATCAACGCCAGAATGAGCAGCATCATCAAGATTGGCACAGGAACTCCAAGCAGCACGCCAAAACCGAAAACATCTCCAAGGGTATCCGGCAGGTTCGAAACAGGAACACCGGCCGTCAAAAACAAAGCGATGCCAAAACCAATGGACTGCATGCCAAGTGTCATGATGAAAGGCGAGACGCCGAACACCGCCACGCCTGCGCCGTTGACAATTCCAATCAACATGGCTGCCCCCAAACCGGCCAGACACCCCAAAGTGATCACCAGCCAGATGGCATCAGGAAAACTGAGGGCCAAAGCGCCCATCGTCAAAGCGGATACGACGGATGAAACGGCAACAATGGTGCCGACTGACAGGTCAAACCCGCCCGAAATCAGCGCCAGCATTTGACCCAGGGAGACCAGTACAAGATACACCGACTGGCGAAACAAATTGATCAAGTTCTCGGGCGTGAGAAAGCGGGACGACATCAGACTGAAGGTGACGACTGCTATCACGAGCAGGAAGGGCATGACACCCCAATGCAAGAATATCTTCATGATCCAGTCACGAGCTGAGGATCTGTGCGCTGGACTCGGATTGTTCTCGGGAACGATTGAACTCATTCTGAATTACCTTAATTGACGTGGCCGGCTAAAAAAAATGCTGCAGCACTGCCGCTTCGGTGAGGCAACTGCGATCGATTTCAGCTGCTATACGACCAGCGCGCATGACGTAGGCGCGGTGCGACAGGTGCAAAATTTCGGGTAAATCAGACGAAATCAGGATCACCGCCGCGCCCTTTTCGCACAACTCTTTGATCAGGTAATAAATTGCGCTGCGCGTACCCACATCGACACCCACCGTCGGTTCATCAAAAATGTACAGTTTGATGGACCGTGTCAAACCCCGGCCGAACAAGACTTTCTGCTGATTTCCGCCGGATAAAAGCGCGGTGGCACGGGGCAAATTTGACGGATGAATGTCTACCCGCCGACCGATGTCGCGAGTTACCGTTCTCTCCGCGGAAAGTGATAAAAACCCGGACCGGAAATGGATCGGTTGCTGCGTCAATGCGTTGAGCGAGATGTTGTCGGCAGTGCTGGCCGACAGCATCAAGCCCTCTTCCCGACGATCCGGTGGAAGATAAAAAACACCGGCGTCGAGCATGCGCCGTGGCGTCGGCTTTTTGATGGTCTGCCCATCCAGTTTGACGACGCCAGACTTCATGGGTTCAATACCAAAAGCCATGCGCAGCAATTCTGATTTCCCGCAGCCGACCAGGCCAGCAACGCCAACGACTTCACCTTCGCGTGCAACGAAGTGGTCTACGTCAATGCCGACACCGCCACGCATTTGCGAAAGTTCCAGAATATTGCGTCCGGGATTTGCCGCAATGGAGGGATAAATTTTCTCGACAGTTCGTCCAGCCATCATTTCAATGAGTTTGGCTTCAGTGGTCGTCGCAGCATCGACGACACCAATGTGTTTCCCGTCACGCAGTACAGTGACGCGATCGGCCAGGCGTTTAATCTCCTGAATTCGATGGGTGATGTAGATGATGCCTACGCCTTGTTGCTTCAAACTTCGCACCGTTGCAAACAACTGCTCACTTTCTCTTTCTGTCAGCGATGCTGTTGGCTCGTCGAGGATCAACACGGACAGCTTTGCGCGCAAAGCCTTGGCGATTTCGACCATCTGCTGCTCTGCGCGCGACAGAGTTGCAACGACTCTATGAGGATCAATGTCAAAATTCAGTCGCTGCAGGAGCGCGCTTGCATGACGCGACATGGCTGACAACTGCAACAGGCCGAAGCGTTGATGAAGTCGTTCTTCCCCCAAACACAAATTTTCTTCAACCGTAAGATGAGGCGCCAAAGAGAACTCTTGGAAAACGGCGCTGATGCCATGTCGCCTGGCATCAGCGACGGAGGAAAATCGAAGTTCCTCGCCGTGCATCCGGATTGTTCCACTGCCTTGCGGCTGCGCTCCGGCAATAATGGAAATCAGGGTGGACTTGCCAGCACCGTTCTCACCAAATATGGCATGAACCTCGCCTGCAAGCAGTTCAAAGTCCACCCCATCCAGCGCGCGCACACCTGGAAACTCCTTCGACAGGCCTTCAATGGTCAATAAAACATCGCTCATCTCACGTTAACCTGCTGTTTGAACAAAGTCATTTTTGATGTCACCAGAAAAGTGAACTCAACAAGCACCTTGCCCATACGGCAGGTTCTCTTTATTTGACTTCAAACAATGGCTTGAATGATGCCGGTGGCAAGACGTCGTCACGGCGAATCTGCTTCAAGTTGGCTTTGTCGATCGTGACAATCTTGGGTCCGACGTGCTTGATCAGGTCCTTACCTTCCAGGGCACGCACCGCTTGATCGATAGCTATGCGCCCTTGAATCACCATCGCGTCAGCGGGAGACGCCATGATCGTGCCCTTTTGAATGCCTGCGTAGACGTCTGGGGTCAAATAAAACGAAATCACTTGCACTTTGTCTTTCAAGTTGCGCGCGCGCACGATACCTTGGCTCACTTCGGCGGTGACTGCTGTGCCTGCGATATAGCGGATGGCGGGGTTCGACTGCAAGGCATCCTCAACCAACTTGGCTTGGACTTCTTTGCCTGTATCACCATATATCGGGGCCATCACTTCCAGGGAGCTCCCCTTGACAGCTTCAGTGAAACCTTTGTTGGCGGCCTCAACCCAACCAGCGCCAGCTGGTCCAGGAAACCACGCGACTACAGCCTTGGCGCCTCCAGCGGGATGTTTTTTGGCCAAATAGGCGCCCGCCTCTTGTCCCATCGTGTAGAAGGAGACGAGCGACTTTGCGGTCAGGTCGGGAGAATTGATGCCGTTGATGACATCTACGGTTGGGATATTTTTGGCTTTGAGTGACTTGACCAAATTGACCAGGCCATCCGCAGAAATACCGCCAATAACCACAGCCTGACCGCCGCCGGCGACGCAATCCTCAATTTGCGAAATTTGCTTGTTCAAGTTGGTATAGCCACCGGCTTCGAGTATCTGAGCCGACACACCAAGACGCTTGGCTTCCTCAACCACACCGTAGTCAACACCCAGCCAGTAGGCATCTTTCATGTGGGGAAATGAAACGCAGAGCTTCCATTTCTTTGATGCCTTCGGCAGTGGGCTGTAGTCGATAGGTTTTTTCACACCTGTGTCAGAGAACGCGGGCTCCGTCTGCTCCGCCGCATAGGGGTACCAATTCGCCGCTTGGGCCGCGAAGGAGGCAGTCAACAAGACACCGGCGAGCAGGGTGGGTGCGGATATTTTTTTCATGAAGGCTCCAGTAAACAAAAGTCAAGGTTGAAAAAACTTCGCACCAGCGCGAAGGTGAGGAAGACAAGTAAAGGCATTACTTGCCGGAATATGTAAAAAACCTAATCCAATAGGGCCCGTCGCAAATCAGCTAGGCGTTGATTGCGTTTGGCGCGCGCACTCAAGGCCTGTGCCATGTCAACCGCGACAAATTGAGTCTGGAAATTTGGCTGCAACTGCGCTACAACATCCATGTCCGCGCTGATGACCGTGCCAATCATGGCGTAGCCACCGCCGGACACGGCATCGCGATGCAAAACGATGGGCTCCAGACCGCCAGGTACTTGAATCGAACCAATGGGATAACCCGCATCGACGATGTTGGATGGGTCAGAACCAGCCCCAAAGGGGCGTTCGCGGGGTTCAAATTCCAGCGGTCGGCCATGCTTGAATCGATAGCCGATGCGGTCCGCTTCGGGGCCCACTCGCCATGTATCTTCAAAAAAAGACTTTCCAGAGGCCTGAGTCAACCAATGAAAATACAAGCCGGGAAGAACGCGAACCTGCACCTGCTTGGGCAAGGCTTGCTTCAAATGATCTGGCAGCTTTTTGCCTGTGTGCAATGGCCCCTGAAAAGCCCCCACGGGCAACACATCACCGGCTTGGAGTTTTCTTCCACAAAAACCACCGATGGCCCCCAAGGTGTACGTTGAGCGACTGCCCAATACCTCCGGCACATCAATGCCACCCGCTACGGCGAGGTATGCGCGCACGCCGTCTTTCAGAAAATCAAAACTAAGGACACTGCCCGCCTTGACAGCGACGGCCTGGTTGCCGGGCATGGAGACGCCGTCAAGCCTGGCTGGCAAGTTCGCACCAGTCAGTGCGATGGCGGCATCGTGCATGAACTCCAGCTTGGGGCCGAGCATCGTGATCTCGAGTGTGGCGGCATCTTCCGGATTGCCGACCAGGAGATTGGCAGCACGGAACGAGTACTGATCAAGCGCGCCTGAAAGCGGAATGCCCAAGTGGTAATAGCCAATTCGACCGGCATCCTGTACGGTGGTTGCAAGTCCAGGTTGTAGTACCTTAATTGCCATACAAAGTCTCCGTCAATTGTTGGTTGTAAGCGCTCGGATCTTTAACAAAGTCCTGCAGTGAAAACTTCACCTCACGGATGCGCAAGTCGAAGCTTCCGTCCTGCACTTTTGCCAATGCAGCGTCGTACTCAGACCGGTTTATGGGCTTGAATTTGACAATGTCTCCAGGGCGGAAAAACACCATGAAGTCTTTGACATACGGCAGGCTTTGCTGCGGATCAAAAATTGGCGCCGGGGTGATGCCAAACATTTGATAGCCCCCCGCACCGCGCACAGAATAGATACAGCCAAAGCAGCCGCCGTGCCCAATCGTGAGTTTGGGTGTATCGGTGCGTGGTCTGAGATATTTTGGGACCTGAATCTGCTTGGCACGTTCAACCATCTGAAACATGAATGGCAGCCCCGCTACAAAGCCAACCATGGAGACAAACCAGGGCGATGCCGCATGCGCCGCGATGAACGCGTCTACATTCGTGTAGCCATTGACGCGTGCTCCATATTCGAGGTCGGTTGAAGTGGGGTCCTGATGCCTTTCACGAAAACGCTGTTGCGTTTCGTTGGTCCAGGGGTCGTTGTAAAAGACGGGAATCTCGATGATGCGTGTATTGAGTTCCAGCGCGCCGTCGCCCAACTCGATTTCAATTGATTTCAAAATCTCCATCAACCTGTCCGGCGCAATCAGATCGGGGTCAAAACGGACCTGATAGGAAGCATTGGCCGGACAAATTTCAGTCACGCCGGCAATCTTTCGCTGCGCAATGGCATTAGTTATTGACATGCCTTTGAAGAACGCTTCCAGCGACATCTCGTGGTTGAGTTCCACGAAGATGTGTTCGTCGCCGCCAAATGAATATCGTGCAGGAGGGAGTGACATTGATGTTCCTTAGGTAAAGGCTCGAAGTTGGTTAAACAGTCAATCCAGCTGTCAGCTCGGACGTCAGTGCCAGGGCTTTTTCGGCCGCACGCTGGGCCATCCACTGCTCAAGGTAGCCGGTGTGAAATTGCCCATTTTGGACAGCCGGATCTGCCAGCAATTGCTGGTGGAGTGCAATGGTGTTGTAGACACCTTCAATGCTTGTTTCAGCCAGGGCTCGTTGCATGCGTTGCAGGGCGGCAGGCCTGTCCTCGTCCCATACGGCTAGTTTTGCCAACAGAGAATCGTAAAACGGCGGGATTGTGTATCCGGCGTACACATGGGTGTCTACCCGTACACCTGGTCCACCTGGCCAGCGCAGCGCGCTCAGCTTTCCCGGGCTGGGCATGAAGTTGCGCTCTGGATCTTCCGCGTTCAGGCGGCATTCGATCGCAGCCCCTTTGAGGACGATCTGTTCCTGTTTGAACCTGAGCGGCTCTCCCATCGCAATTCGCAGCATTTCACGCACCAAATCAACGCCTGTCACCAATTCGCTGACCGGATGTTCAACTTGAATGCGGGTATTCATTTCAATAAAGAAGAACTCACGTAAGCGGGTGGCGAAGTCACCTTGCGGAGATCGGCAATTCTTAGGAGCATCGTGTCCACTTCAACTCAGGTGGACACATGGACACTCCAGAAA
>NZ_JAAFHA010000180.1 GCF_010365055.1 Rhodoferax sp. | reverse complement strand
GACGCACTTGCCCTTTGGCTAACCTTCGGCTCTGCGAATACCTGGTGTCAGGACTTTCACCCGACTGGACTCGTGCCATGCACGGCACACACGTTTGAATTCACGGGCTGCCGAAGGCAGCCCCGTGGAATGAATTGTTGGCCAGCATTTTCATGAAGAGAACATCATCGGTGGATTCTTCTGCAACCTCAATGAAACCCAAGGTGGAATACAGCCTGACTGCGACCGTGTTGTCCCTGTACGCCCGCAAAGTGACCGCTGTTTCTGATGTCGCATGCAGCGCAGCAGAAATGAGCTGCTGGCAAAGAACACGACCCAAGCCACAGCCCCGAGCATCCGGCGCAACAATGATTCGCCCAAGATGAACAGCCCCAGGCCGTAGCACCCAATGTTGGCCAAAACCGCAAGGTTTTGAAGAATCGTCGATCAGGCTATAGCTTGCTTCTCCGCCGCCTGGCACAGCCAGCAGCACTGATAAGTCTGAAGCTGCGAACGGAAACGGTAAACGCGGGCCAGCCCAGCGTAGGCCGGCCGCAGCATCAGGAATCCACGAAGCAATGGCAACGAAGTCACTGGCTATCGGCGTGCGAAGCGATACATTCATGATGGCTACAGAAAAAAGCTAACCGGCCACGCCCACACCGACAAAGCCGAGGAAGCGGGACGATGAAAGAGAGCGAAAGGCACAATGCAGGCGGGGAGTCCATATAGGAAGGGTTAGGCTCCATTCCAGACATCAAGATTGACAGCCTGCAATGACACGAGCTTCTGTTCTGGTCCGTATGTCTGCGTGCCAACTTCCGCGAAGCCATGCCGCGCGTGAAAGCGCTTCGAACTTGGGTTTGGTGGCTCGAGGTCGAACTCGCAGGTGACCAGATCAATGCCGCTGGCTCGGCCAAATGCGAAGAGGTCTTCGTACAAGAGCCTTCCGACACCTCGGCCCCGCATCGATGACGAGACGACGACCCGATCGATGTACAAGAACCTTGGATAGCGGGTCACAAACCAGCGGTAGTTCGGGCTGTCGTAGGCTGCGCCCTCGCGGAACGCCAGCAGGAATGAGGCTATTTGGCCTTCGTCTTCCAACACTCGGTGATAGGCGCATTGGGTTCGAAGAAGAGCAAGGCGCCCTGAATTCAGCGGGCTGAGGAATTGCACCGACTCTTCGTTTAGCTGCAGGATCTGCGATGAATCTTCGTGCTGCGCGGTGCGGATCTTCATGGAGGCCTGACGTGATGTAGATCGTCTGATATTTTGGAATCCCAGTTTATCCGACCAAATAAACCGGGGCGACGGGTTTCGATTAGCTCGGCACAAGCCTCCCAGCCCGCTTGACATCTTGCTTTCTGGAGTCGATTCTGTGCGTTTTTAGATGATTTTGATTCTATGAACTCTGCCGCCTGTCTTCCCCAGTCCAAGCGCCTGCTTGATCACGTGCGCGAGGTGCTTCGCTACAAGCACTATGGCCTCAAAACCGAGCAGGCTTACCTGTACTGGGTTCGTTTTTTCGTGCGCTGGCATGGACGTAACGGGCAGATGCAGCACCTCCGTAATATGGGCGGTCTTGAGGCAACGCGGTTTCTGACCATGCTTGCCAATGAGCTCCGGGCGTCAGTGTCCACGCATAACCAGGCGCTCAGCGCCTTGCTGTTCTTATACCGCGATATTCTGGCAATTGATCTGCCCTGGCTGAGAGGGGTGCAGCGCCCAACCCGGCCCAGGCGGATTCCATCTGGATTGACCAAGGCCGAAGTTGCCGCCCTTTTGGGCGCAATGGATGGCGAGATGGCGTTGTTGGCCAAGCTGCTATCTGGCACGGGATGCGTTCGATCGCCGGGTGTTGATCGTGCGTGAGGCCACCCATACGGCGCTGGATTTGCTGGGCCACAGCGACGCAAGCACCACCATGATCTCCACGCATGTACTGAAGGTCGCAGCGGGTGGCGCGGCCAACCCGCTGGATTTGCTGAGTGGCATCGCGGCCTGAGCGCATCATCAATCAGTGGCCTTAGTCTCAAAACAATGTCTTGATTTGATTGATACTTGTCTTCCATGCACTGGCTCGCCGTGCAAAATACGTGCACCATAGAGCTTTTCAACTCATCTATGAATTTATGAAAACATGTCTTATTTTGATTGACGCGCAGGAGTCTTTCCGCCAGCGCCCGTACTTCACTGATGTCGATCTGCCCGCCTACCTCAGCGCACAAAACGCGCTGATTGACGGCTGCATGGAACGCGACCTGCCGATCGTGCGTGTCTTTCACGTCGATGGCCCCAAGACCGTCAGCAACCCGTTTGCGCTCGAATCCGGCTTTGTGCAGCCGCTGGCCGAACTGCACCCGTTTGACGCTGCCGCCACCTTTCACAAGAAGCGACACAGCGCGCTGGTGGGCACGGGACTGGACGTGTGGCTGACGCAAAACGGCATTCAAAGGCTGATCATCAGCGGCATCCGCACCGAGCAGTGCTGCGAAACCACCACCCGCCACGCCTCGGATCTGGGTTGGACGGTCGATTTTTGCCCGGACGCCACACTGACCTGGGACATGCAGCACCTGAATGGTTCGGTTCTCAAAGCCGCCGACATCAAGGCCCGCACCGCCGCTGTGCTGGCAGACCGATTTGCCACCATTTGCAGCGTGCCCCAAGCGCTGGAGCGCGCCAGCAGCAGCACCACGGCCAGCGCCTGATCTGGAACATGCATCGCACGCAGCCCGCCCCGCCGATTCAGGTCTTGTTTGCCCTGCTGCCCGATAGCCTGGCGCTGGATTGGGCCGGACCGGCCGAGGCTTTGCGCATCGCCAATCAAGCGTTGCAGATTCAGGGTCAGCCGCCGCGCTTTGTGTTGCGCTTTGTCGGTCCCAGCAGCGAGACGGTCAGCTCGGTGGGGCTCAAACTCAGCGGTCTTGAGGCGCTGCCTGACACGCTGCCAGCACCGGCCTGGGTGGTGCTGGTTGGCCAGCCAGGCGCCACCATTTCTGTGCAAACCGAGGCTGCTCAAGCGCTGCTGCACTGGCTGCGCGGCCTGCGGCTGCAAACCCACCGGCTGGAGCTGATGACGGTGTGCGCAGGCGCGGTGCTGGCGGCGCATGCGGGCTTGCTGGCTGGGCGACGCGTCACCACACACCACCATCATCTGGCTGAATTGCGGTCGGTGGAGCCCGACTGCCAGGTGGTGGAGAACCGGGTCTTTGTGGAAGACGCACCGGTCTACAGCAGCGCAGGCGTGACCACCGGCGTGGACCTGACATTGCACCGCATTGCGCAGCTGTGCGGCGAACCCATCGCCGCGCAGGTGGCGCAAACCATGGTGGTGGCCCTGCGTCGCGGCCCGCAAGACCCGGAGTTGTCACCGTTTCTGGCTTACCGCAACCACCTGCACCCGGCCCTTCACCGCGTGCAGGACGCCGTCAGCAGCCAGCCCGCTGCCGAGTGGCAGCTGGCCAGCATGGCGGCCGTGGCCTGCACCTCACCCCGGCACTTGACGCGCTTGTTCATGGACCATGCCGGCATTGCGCCGCTGCAGTACCTGCGCCGCATTCGCCTGGCCCGGGCGCAAACGGCGCTGCAGTCAGGCCGCAATGTCACGCAAGCGGCCGCTTTGGCGGGCTTCAGTTCAGACACCCAGCTGCGCCGCACTTGGCACCAACTGGGCGAAGCCGGCATCCCGTCGAACCTAAAATTACTACAAAAATAGTAGCTACAAGCGCCTTTTTTACGAATACGAAGGGACTTCCCGCTTCCCGGTAACGGCATCAAGTGCCAAGATTGGGTTTGGAAGTCAATCTGCAACCTTTAGAAGGAGAAGTCC
>NZ_JAAFHA010000179.1 GCF_010365055.1 Rhodoferax sp. | reverse complement strand
ATCACCACCTTCAGCGTAAACATGGAAATGGAAACATAAAACCAAGAGGCTAACCCCTCTCAATTGATTGTTGGGGTGTATCAGTTTTAAATCGTTGCCTAAGGGAAAACTGTATCAGTTTTGAATCGTTGTTGACAGATGCTGGGCACCTCAGGCAACCAGGGTGTGAGTTCTGTTTTGAACTGGCTGTATTGCTGGTCGATGGGGGCGAACTCGCCCGTGTGAGTCAGGGACTTACGCGCAAAGCGACGGAAATATTGGTCTTCGCCTACCTTGGCATTGTAAATGTAGCGCTGGCAACCAATCCACTGCAATAGGGTTTGCGCCTGCGCTGGAGTGGGGTAACAACGGAAACGATTGCCGATTTGCATGGTAGTATTTTACCTCGAATTACATTGGGTATGCGGATTTGAGTGTGTTTGAGTCGTCATAGCTTGCCTGCCTCCAATAGCTCGATCAATGTGTTTATGTCGGCCCCGTAGTTCTTTGGTGGACCTAACGTTTCGTGTGGGGGGCTTGCGTTCGGTGTATTCTTTCTTGGCGTTATTACCGTCTTTCGCATGAGCACAGGCGGCAGGCCGAAGCCGATTGCATCCTCCGGCAAGCCCAAGCCCATTTCGACAGGTTCAGGCTCCCGCCGACGCTCAAACTTAGGTCGAGACAGGGTTCGCTTGTGAGCGCCCTCGGTGAACAGTATCTTGGCCCGCAGCGCCTCAAAGCTGTAGCCACGACCCATGCGATCCATCACCCGAATCAGGCTGTTCAAGGACTCTGTGTACGCATTGGTGACCGGGTGCTTGAAGTAGTTCAAGATGTCCGGCATCCAATTCTGGAATGCGCGGGTCAGGTCATGAAAGTGGTCGTGCAACTCTGGCGGAATAGACTTCTGCCATGATTTATAGGCCAGCAGTGCATCGGGCTGGGATTTGGCATCGTAGATGCCGTAGAACGTTTCCTTGAGCCTGTACGCTTCACCTAGCAAGGGGTAGTTCTTCACCCATCCATCCAGATTGAATTGCTCTTTGTCTGTCAAGTCGCGTTCCCGCTTGAGTAATACGAAACGGTCGTGCATCAGGCCCCGTTTCTGTTTGATGGTCAGATCCGCCCGCATGGACTTGCGCACCTTCTCCATGGCTCCGTTCGCCATTTTTACGATATGAAATTTGTCGATGACAACGATGGCTTGCGGCAGAACGGCATTGACCGCGTTCTTATAAGGCCGCCACATGTCCATCGCCACGTACTGAATCTTCTCCTTGCCCTTAAGGCCAGTAAGGTACTTGGCAATCGTGTCTTGGTTGCGGTTGACAAGCAAATCCAGCACCGTGTTATTCTCGATGTTGGTGATGACACCACGCGGCTTGATGAGGTGGATTTCGTCAATGCCCATCCACTTGGGTGTCTCAAACCTGAATTCAGCTTCGAGTACGGCCACGTAGTCGCGGAATATGTTTCGGATGGTCTTTTCGTCCAAGCCGGTTTCCTCGGCGATGCTTGCGAAGGTGCGCTTCAAGCTCTGTTGGCCGATCCAGCGTGTCAGCCGCTCGGTCATCTCACGCTTGGCGTTAACGGAGGGCAGTACCTCCATGAAGGTCTTGCCACAGTCCACGCACCGCCAGCGGCGGGTATCCACGTAGATCGCTACCCGCTTGCCGTGTGTCGGCATGTCGCGAATGACTTGCTCGTTGCGCCCGTGACCGATCAATCGAGTCGAACCGCAGCCCGAGCAGATTGTGGGCGGGTTTGAGGCTTCGGCGCTAATGTGGTAATCGTGGTCGTTTTCGTCAACCCGAACTACCTTGTAGTCGGGGAGGTTCAGAATGTTGGCTGGCATGGATCAATGCATCTCCATGCTGGACTAGACCTTAGCCGTGGCGTGACTGATAGCCGATGCCACTGCTGCACCTGCTGCCCTCGGAGCGACCGCATTCAGATCGAACAGGCAAGACTCAATGGTGGCGGTTAATTCATGCGCCTGTTGCGCTTTCCCCGCTCCATCTCTGCTGATAGATGCCGCAAGACCATCAAGAGCGCTGCGCCATGTCTGTTGCTCGGTGGGAGCGCCCACACCAGCATGCAGCGCGTCGCCGCCATAGAAGGTCAGTGCGAAGCCATGAAGTCGAAGAAGCCTCAGAAGGTCAGAATTAAACTCATTCATCTTGCACTCAAGCCAAGGTCGAATTGAAACGTTGTTTCGCATCATTCACCGCAGGCGTCACGACTGCCAGCAGTTTCTGACCGAAGCCCAGCAGCAAACCAATCTTGACGCACTCGATTACCGCTGACACGAACAGGGTATGGCTCTGCACCAACACCTGATCGACAGGCGTTGCCACCATCCATGCGTGTACTTGCGTCAGAAAGTAGTCATGTTCGGGGCCAGCAAGGAGGCCACCGATGACAGCCCAAGAGCCGACGAATAAGAGTTTGGCCGTCCATCCCACAGAAGCTATTGCCACGTCGCGGACGAACCGAAGGATGCGAGCCTTCGCGCCTTCACCGCAGAAGTGTGCCCGTATGGCCGTCACGCTTGCCTGCTGAACTGCTTTACTGCGCACTGCGCGCTGTAGCTTGGTCATCTTCATTTCAAGGCCCTGAGCCTTTTCTTCATCTTTTCGGACAAGGAATCCAAGTGGTCAGCAATGAAGGCGGGGGCAACCCCTTTGCCGCTGCGCGTTGAGCCAAACACAAATGAGTGGCCGTTGTCTTTTGGGTCAAACTTGAATTTCATCGGCAGCGACGTCGTGCAATTGTTGATGATCGTTGCTTGGAAAGATTCCGGCTTGTCTGCAAACTCAGCCATCAGATCACCCATTAAGGCTGACTTGCTGGTGCGTGGCTCATGGGTGGACGGGTCGAACATTGCAGTAGCGCCGAATATAGGCGGCTTGTTGTCGTTGGTCATGGCGTCATTCCTTCGTTGTCATTGTTTTGAGGCAGGTTTGTAAGGGCTTCTTGAACTTGTATATGCAGAGCAGGCAAGTCGTATTGAATAGTTTTCCAAACGATTTCAAGATCAACTTGTTCGTAACCATGTGAGACGCGATTGCGCATCGTGTACATGACTTGCCAAGGAATTTCATCATGATCGGCAGCAAACTCAGCATCTACGCGCAAGATATTGTTGGACGCCTCTCCAACAGGCGCAGCGACAGTGCATCAGTGCCGGTTGGCAAAAGCTGTGCTCTTGCCGCGTGCGCGACAACCTCGACTTCGGCTTTGTTCAGGTAGTGA
>NZ_JAAFHA010000052.1 GCF_010365055.1 Rhodoferax sp. | reverse complement strand
ACCGTGGCGATTCCGTTCCGCAACAGCTTGCACCTGCCCAGCATTGCCGGCGTGCGGCGCGTGCTGCAATCCTTCCGGCCCGACGCGTTGATTTGCCACAGCGGCCACGACGCCAACAACGGCGCGCTGGCGGCGCGGCTGGTTCCCGACCGGCCGGCCCTGCTGCGCGCCCGCACCTATCAGCACGGCCAGCCAAACGCCTGGACCTACAACCACCTGTTCGATCGTACGCTGGTGCCCAGCAACGAGATGCGCCAGCGCCTGCTGGCCAACCGCGCGATCGATCCGCAACGTATCCATCTGCTGTATCCCGGCATCGATTTCGCAGCGATCGCACGGCGCAGCCAGGAAGCCTTGCCCGCAGCGATCGCGCAGGTCCTCTCCGCTCTGCCGCGCCCGGTGATCGTGCAGGCCGCGATGCTGCGTCCGGAAAAAGGGCACGCGCTGATGCTCGACGTGCTGGCCACGTTCAAACAGCGCGGCCAGATCATCGGCTTTGCGATCGCCGGCGAAGGCGAGTTGAAGGTTCAGCTGCAGCAGCAGGTCGAACGTCTGGGCCTCGGCCAACAGGTCGCCTTCCTCGGTATGGTCGACAACATCCCGGCGGTCTACACCCGCGCCGCGCTGGTGGTCGTGCCCTCGTCGTACGAACCGCTCGGCATGTCGCAGATCGAGGCCCTTTCGCTTGGCATCCCGGTCGTCGTCAGTGAGGTCGGCGGCATCCCGGAAACCGTGCGGCATCAGGAAACCGGGCTGATCGCGCGCTCCGGCGACGGCGCGGCATGGACCGCCGCCATTGATCGCGCCTTGACCACACCCGAAGCAATGCTGGCCCTGGCCCAAGCCGGCAGCGCCGACGTGTTGCGCCGCTTCGGTCTGCAAACCAATCTCGACCAACTGATCAACCATATTGCGGCCTGCTGCTCCCCAAAACGACCACGCTGACCAATCCCGCCCAAACCCTGTGGCCCGAACACGCTGCCGCCCACAATACGCATCAACGCGTGCTTGACATGATCCGCCGCTTGTTGCCGTCCTGCGCGAATGCGCGCTTGACGCGTCATGACGGTATGGCGACGTCATGATCTACGGCCTGCGCAAGAAATGCGCCTCGCCCGCGAGCTGACCCCTACCCTCGCCGACCTTTCCCAATCCACCGCACCGACGATGTCCCTCACGCTCACCCCAGTTGCTTCTCGCGCCGCCCGAACCTACCAGGTTGCAACCGTTCTGCTCGGCCTGTCGCTGCCAATTTCCCCCGCAATCGACAACCTGCTGCTGTTTGTGATCCTGATCAGCTGGCTACTCTGCGGCGAGTGGCAAAACAAATGGGCGAACCTGCGCGCTAATCTGCTGAACTGGGTGCTGCTGGCCTTCCTGCTGCTCGTCGCGCTCGGCACGGTCTGGGGGTTCGGCAGCGCCGCCGAACGACTGCGTTACTTCAGTAAATATGCTGTCCTGCTGCTGCCGCTGGCGCTGATCGCGCTGCCCCTGGCCGACGCACAAAAGCGGCGCGCTGCTGCCGCCTTCGGCCTGGGTATCCTGCTGACACTTGCTCTCTCCTACGCTATGTGGGCCGGCGTCGATCTGCCCGACTGGCTGAGCAAAAACAACGACGCCAGCAACCCGGTGGTTTTCAAGCTGCACATCACGCACAGTTTCATCGTAGCGCTTTGTGCCTCTATGTTTTTCCTCGGTGCGCTGCATGTGTGCGATCGACGCTGGCGCTGGGGTCTGGGAATCGCCGCAGCGCTGGCGGTGGTCAATCTTTTAATGGTCCAGGGACGAATAGGACAACTGGTCTTACTGGTGCTCACTGGGTACCTGTTCATTCAGCGCTTCCGTTGGCGCGGCGTGATCGTCGCCGGAGTCGTGATCGGCGGCGCGGGGATCGTCGTTTCGCAGCTGCCGGACGTTCCGGTGTTGGCCAGATACAGCGACGGCATCAGGGAAATCCAGAACTGGCAATACGGAAATAAGGATCAAAGTTCGATGGGTCTGCGCATGCAATATGCCGCCACCAGCCTGCGCATCATTGCCGAGCATCCACTGATTGGCGTCGGCACCGGGGGCTTCGAACATGCCTACAGTCAACAGGTCGCCGGCACTGCGGCACAAGCTTCCGACAATCCCCACAATCAGTATCTGCTGACCACAGCCCAGCTAGGTTTACCCGGACTGATTCTGCTGCTGGCAATGTTCGTAGTGCTTTGGCGGACGGCACGTCGGCTGCCGTTGGTCGAACAAGTGTTGGCGCGCGGACTGGTGCTGGCTTATCTGGTCGGCAACCTGTTCAATTCCTTCCTGCTCGATCACACCGAACAGCTGCTTTTTGCCTGGGCGGTCGGACTGTTTTTTTCGGGTCTTCCGGCTGGCAGCAAAAACGTTGACCGGTCGAAATAAGCGGCGCGCCTGATGGGAGCAGATAACGGGCAGTCACAGCTGGCGGTCGAGGTGTCAGCTTGGGTTTTAAAGCCTCAAAGTGATTGCCGATTACATTTGGGGTGGTAGCATTGTTCTCATGCTTGTTTTCTACACCGTTGCATGGGTCTAGCGTCTCTTGTCTTGTTGATCGCGGTGGTGTTTGAAGAATATTTTGGTTTGTACTGTTTGAATCGAAAGAATGAAACTTTTCACATTTCCCTGTCGGTTTAATGCGCCCCGGTTTCTTGGGCTCGTCCTGATGATGTTGGCCGCTTTGCCAGCTCTTGCCCAATTCCGCGTCGAAGTCTCCGGCGTAGGCCTGACCCAGCTGCCAATCGCCGTCGCGGCCTTCCGTGGTCAAGATGCGGTGCCGCAGAAGATTGCTGACATCGTGCAGGCCGACCTGGAGCGCAGCGGGCAATTTCGCGGCGTCGATGCCGCGGGAGCGGCACTCGACGAGGGCACCCGCCCCGATGTGGCGCTGTGGCGGCAAAAGGGGGCTGACTCGCTGGTCACGGGCAGCGTGAACCGATTGGCGGATGGTCGGTACGACGTGCGCTTTCGCTTGTGGGATGTGGTGCGCGGGCAGGATCTCGGCGGGCAGAGCTACGCCGTGACTCAGACGGATCTGCGCCTGTCAGCGCATCGCATTGCCGACTTCATTTACGAAAAGTTGACCGGTGACAAGGGTGCGTTTTCAACGCGCATCACCTATGTCACCAAGGCCGCTCAGCGGTATCAGTTGTGGGTTGCTGATGCTGATGGAGAAAATGCACAGTCGGCGTTGGCCAGCCCCGAGCCGATTATTTCGCCAGCTTGGTCGCCCAATGGCAGCCAAATAGCTTACGTGTCGTTCGAATCCCGTAAACCGGTTGTCTATACCCACGACGTTGCCACGGGCAAGCGGCGTCTGATCGCTAATTTCAGGGGTTCCAACAGTGCACCGGCCTGGTCGCCTGATGGGCGCACACTGGCCGTCACGCTGAGTCTCAGCGGGGGCTCTCAGCTGTACGCCATCGACTCTGGCGGTGGGGCGCCGCGCAGGCTGGCACAGAACAGCGGTATCGACACGGAGCCGGTTTATGCGCCCGATGGCAAGAATATTTATTTCGTCAGCGACCGTGGTGGTGCACCGCAGATCTACCGGATGCAAGCAACGGGCGGTGCCGCGGAGCGCGTGACTTTTACCGGCACTTACAACATTTCTCCTGCCATCAGCCCGGACGGTCGTTGGCTGGCCTACATTTCCCGGGTCGGTGGTGCCTTCAAACTGCATGTAATGGAACTTGCGAGCGGCACAGTCAACGCGATTACCGACACCAACGCTGATGAAAATCCCAGCTTTGCACCGAACAGTCGCCTGATTGTTTATGCAACCCAGGGTCAGGGGAGGGAGTCACTTTTAACGACGACCCTGGACGGTAAAATCAAAGCTCGACTGGCTGGCCAGAGTGGCGACATTCGTGAACCGGACTGGGGTCCGTTCCAGAAGCAATAAATTTAGTGAGGTAATTTGATGAAACGTATTTTTTTGATTCTTGCTGTGACCGCCTTGATGGCGGGTTGTGGTTCGACCACGAATCTTGACGAGGTGCCGGTTGTGGACAAGACGGGAACGTCAGTGCTGCCGCCTGGCGCTGACGGTTCCGGCAGTGGGGTTGGTAAGGGTGATGTGACCAAAGTGGATGTGGGGGCGTCGTCGCAAGATGCGGCTATTGTCGGGGGGCCGCGGGTAGTCTATTTTGATTACGACAGCTACGTGATCAAGCCGGAGTTCCAGTCTGTGATTGAGCTCCACGCCCGTTATCTGAAGGCTGACAAGGGGCGCAGAGTGGCGATTGAGGGGCATACCGACGAGCGCGGTGGTCGGGAATACAACTTGGCGCTGGGGCAGAAGCGGGCGGAGGCGGTGCGCAGTGCGCTGGGCTTGCTCGGCGTCGCCGACAGTCAGGTCGAAGCGGTCAGTTTTGGCAAGGAGAAGCCAGCCGTACAAGGTACTGACGAAGCTGCCATGGCCAGAAACCGGCGTGCCGAAATCAGATATCGCTAATCGTTTTGGAGAGTGAAGTCGTGAAAGTATTTCGTCGAGTTGTCGCGTTCGTCTTGCTTGGTTTGGGAGCAGCGTCAGCCGGAGCTGGGTTGTTTGATGACGAGGAAGCGCGCAGGGCTATCCTCGACCTGCGCCAGCGTATCGAAGCCGTTCGCACGGAGTCAGCGCAAGGCGTAGGTCGAGTCAATGAAGACACGGCGTCGTTTCGGCGGAGTTTGCTTGAGCTGCAAAGCCAGATTGAAGCCTTGCGCTCAGAAATGGCAACGCTCAGGGGTTCGAATGAACAACTGGTGCGTGATGTAGCGGAGTTGCAGCGCCAGCAGAAGGACACCGCACAGGGCGTGAATGAGCGTCTGCGTCAGTTTGAACCCACCAAAGTCACCGTTGACGGTCGTGAGTTTATGGCTGAGCCTGCTGAAAAACGCGACTTTGAGGCGGCGTTGGCCGTGTTTAGAAAAGGCGATTTTTCTGCTGCTCAAAGCGTTTTCCTGGAGTTTCTCAAGCGCTATCCTGCCACCGGTTATGGACCGTCAGCGCTGTTCTGGCTTGGCAACGCGCAGTATGCGACGCGCGACTATAAAGAGGCGATTATTAACTTCCGCTCCCTCATTGCCAAGGAGCCGGAGCACGTGCGAGCGCCCGAGGCGGTATTGTCCATTGCCAATTGCCAGATTGAACTCAAGGATGCGCGCGGTGCCCGAAAAACACTGGAGGATTTGATAAAAGCCTATCCTCAGTCGGAAGCAGCCATGGCGGCCAAAGAGAGATTGCCACGTCTCAAGTAGCGCGCTGCGACCGGTTTCGGGGCGTGGCATGACCATGGATCGACGTTTTTCCGGATTGGCGCGCCTGTACGGTGCGTTGGGAGCGCAGCGCATCGCTGATTTACACGTGGCTGTGGTGGGTATTGGTGGCGTCGGTTCTTGGGCTGCCGAAGCGCTGGCGCGTAGCGGGGTGGGGCATCTGACCCTGATTGATCTCGACCATGTGGCCGAGTCCAACATCAACCGTCAAATACAAGCGGTCGAGGCCAGCTTCGGGCAGGCCAAGGTGTTGGCCATGCGCGACAGGATTCATTCGTTTAATCCGGCATGTCAGGTCACGTGTATCGAGGAATTCGTGGAGCCGGGCAATTGGCCCATGCTATTACCTCAGGGCGTCACTGCCGTCATTGACGCTTGTGATCAGGTGAAGGCGAAGACGGCGATGGCGGCGTGGGCGTTAGAGACCAGCACACTCTTTATCTCAGTCGGTGCGGCCGGGGGCAAGCGCCAAGCCCATTTGGTTGACATTGATGATCTCGCGCAGGTCACTCATGATCCCTTGCTGGCGCAGTTGCGCTACCGTTTGCGCAAGGCGCACGATGCGCCGCGGCAAGGCAAAAAAATTGGGGTCGCCTGTGTTTTCAGCCGAGAGGCGGTGAAAGCCCCTGATGCATCTTGTGCGGTTGAAGGGGATGGCACGCTCAATTGCCATGGTTATGGCTCGGTGGTCAGCGTGACTGCCACCTTTGGCCAGTGTGCCGCAGGCTGGGTTCTCGATCGAATCGCAGGCTGAGCCTGCGGCGTTTTTTTACTTGAGGTCTTCAGCGATCACGTTCACGATCCGTTGAGCATTGGCGGATGTATCTGGCTTGCCGCTGGCGTCAAGCACTGACACCGTCGTCGACGTCCCCTGACTCACGACCGCAATGCGATATTTCAACGGTGCCGCATCAGCCTTCGAGCCCCCAAAGAGTTTGCCCAGGAAGCCTGGCTCTGCCTTGTCGGCCGAAGGAGCGACATAGCGAACAAAGTAAATGCCCTGGGCACGATCCCGATCCTCGACGGTGAAGCCGGTACGGTCCAATGAGAGGCCAACACGACGCCAAGCGCGGTCGAAGCCGTCGTCGATTTGAACCACGGGTTGACCGTTGACCGCCGTAGCGCGCGAGCTGCTCGGGCTGGCACCCGCCGCCAACAGTGCCTTGGACTGCTCTTGGCTCACTCCCAATTTGACCATCAGCCGACGTAAGAATTCAGCTTCAAGCTCTGGGTCAGCGGCGCGAGGTTGCCATGCTGTCGACTCTTTGTCGTTGTTGTTGTACACCTCAATCATTCCACGATGACTGATGAAAACGTCGGTGCCGCCGCTTGCATTGCGTTCGAGACGGGTGCGAAATTTGTCACGCTCGCCGGTTGAATACAGGGAGTCAAGTACTTTGCCTAGCGTGTTGCGAATGAAGTCTTGCGGAATTTTGGCCCGGTTTTCAGCCCAGTCGGTTTCCATGATGCCAAGATTGGCTTGGTCCATCGCCAGCAGGAAGCCATTTTCTTGCCAGAAGTCGCGTACCGGTTCCCAAAGTTGGTCGGCCGGCCGGTTGATCACCAGCCAACGTTGGTTGCCCGCACGTTCGATCCTCACATCGCCCAGAGATGTGGTTGCTGTGGGGACGGTTTGGGCCACTTGACCTATCTGGAAGCTCGACGCCGATACGGCGGTGCCAGGCACCGCATAACGTGTTTCGCGTGACAGTTGGGTCAAGTCCGGGGGCACTTCAAGCGAGGTGCCTTTGCTAGCACTTTTGTAGTCGATTTTGTCGCCATTGAGCGCCGAACACGCGGCGAGTGCCAATGACAGGCTTACGAGTGAGAGTCTGGAGAAATGATTCACAAATAGGTTCCAAAGGGTAATAAAGAATGACAGACCAGGTCGATCAGAGCAAGCCGCTGGCGCGCAAAGCGCCTTCGACTGCTGCTTCGTTGGCTGCGGTCAACGGCGTCATGGGCAGGCGCAGGGTGCCACCACACAGCTTCAGCCGCGCCACCGCCCACTTGACGGGGATCGGGTTGGCCTCAATAAACAGGTTTTTGTGCAAAGGCAGCAGCTTGAACTGAATTTCCATGGCGCGCTTTGTGTCGCCGGCCATCGCGGCCAAGCATAGTTCATGCATCAGTCGCGGCGCAAGATTGGCTGTGACGCTGATGTTGCCTTGGCCACCGCATAGCATCAGGGCGACCGCCGTGGCGTCATCGCCGGAATAAACGGCAAAGCCTTTGGGCACTTCGCGGATCAACCATTGCGCCCGGTCAATCTGACCGGTTGCTTCCTTGATGCCAACGATGCCAGGCACCTCAGCCAGACGCAGCACGGTCTCGTGCGCCATGTCTGCGACAGAGCGGCCTGGTACGTTATAGAGAACCATGGGCAGGTCAACCGCCTCAGCAATCGCTTTGAAGTGGAGGAATTGACCCTCCTGAGTCGGTTTGTTGTAGTACGGAACCACCTGCAACTGGCAATCTGCGCCGACTTTTTTGGCAAATTGAGTTAGCTCGATCGCCTCGGCGGTGCAGTTGGCGCCACAGCCGGCCATGATTGGCACACGTCCTGCCGCCTGCTCCACCGCGACGCGGATGATTTCGCAGTGCTCCTGCACGTTGACCGTAGGAGATTCACCGGTGGTGCCCATCACGCCAATGCAGTCGGTGCCCTCCACGATATGCCAGTCGATGAGTCTGCGCAGGGCGGGGTAGTCCACGCTGCCATCATCAAGCATGGGGGTGACAAGCGCCACGATGCTGCCCGTGATTTGGCTGGTTGAGGATGTCATGTTAGAGGGGTAGTTAACAGTAAACGTGCATTCTACCTAGAGCGTGTAACGCGCTGGTGTCTGGCGGGTTTCATCAATGAAGTCAGGTCGCACGGCGGCAATCCGTTGCACAAAGCGAGGAGGAAGGTCCAGAAAGCCGTCTTCAAAAGCGACGACATGCAGACTCTTGAAGGCAGTCAACAACTCGTTTGGGCGTAACAAAAATTCAGGGTTGGATGGTTTGCCCACAGTTTCATGGCCTTGGGCAAACGTCTCATAGATCAGCACGCCGCCTGGCGCGAGGCTCTGAACCATGACCTCAAAGAGCGGTCGCCACAAATAGTTGGTGACAATCACCGCGTCAAATTGGCGGGCTTGGCCACTTTGTATCAGTGGCCAGGGCGCGTTTTCGATATCGGCCAGCACCATCTCGCCAAAGCTCCTTGCCGCCTGAACGGCATCAGCCGCGCGGTCAATGCCAGTCACCGCGTGGCCTCGTTCGGCAAACCATTGCATGTGACGGCCTTGTCCGCACGCGATGTCCAGCACCGACCCATGGCGCGCAACTAGGTGCGACCAGCGTTGCACCCAACTCGATGCTGGCCCCAGGGCATGCGCCGGCGCGGCTGATGATTCATCCAAAATATCGCATATTTTCAAAAGCAGGCCCAGACCTGGTTGGCCAAAGTGAGCAAAAAATCAGGGCGGGTGTAGAGGGAAAACACAGCCAGTAACAGGACAATGACAACTGCATAGAGCAGGATTTTTCGGCCGGGTTTCATACTGATTCAGGTGCCCTGCATGGCCGGGTTGCGAACAATGGAGGCTTCCTTGATTGGCAGATTGACCAGCGCTGCCAGCACGCCCAGTCCAATGGCGATGTACCAGACCAGGTCATAGCTGCCGGTGCGGTCATACAGGTACCCACCCAGCCAGACGCCCATGAAAGAGCCGATTTGGTGGCTGAAGAAGACAAAGCCGCTCAACATGGACAGATGAGCTACACCAAATATCTGCGCCACCGTGGCGTTGGTTGGCGGCACCGTGGATAACCACAGCAAACCCATGACGCTGGAAAATATGTAGACGCTCAATGGCGACAAGGGCACCAGCAAGAAAATGCTGATTGCAAAAGCACGCGCCATGTATATGAATGCCAGAATGTTTTTTTTCTGCATTCGCTGCCCCAGCACGCCGGCGGCATAGGTGCCGAAGACATTGAACAAGCCAATCAGCGCCAGGGCGTAACCTGCCACTTGGGGCGATAGGCCCTTGTCGCGCAAGTAGCTTGGCATGTGCACGCCGATGAACACCACCTGAAAGCCGCAAACAAAATAGCCCGCCATCAGTAACTGAAAACTCGGGTATTTGAACGCTTCGCTCAAGGCTTGCACAATGCTTTGTTCACGGCGTGCGACGAAACTGCCGGTCAAAGCTGGCTCGTGCAGCCCCCATGCCAACGGTATCATCATCAACGAGGCCGCACCCAGCACCAACAAGGCTTCCTGCCAACCCCAACTACTGATCAAAAAGCCCTCGGTCGGTACCATCAAGAACTGCCCGAATGAACCCGCTGCCGCCGCCACACCCATGGCCCAGGAGCGCTTGTGGGGCTCAATGTTGCGGCCAATCACACCATAAATAACGGCGTAGGTGGTGCCCGCCTGGGCCATGCCAATCAGCACGCCGGCGGTCATGGCAAATAGCAGAGGCGTGGTGGCAGTCGCCATGCCCACCAAACCCAGCGCATACAACACAGATCCCGCCACGATGACCTTGAAGGCGCCGAAGCGGTCGGCCAACATGCCCGCAAAAATGCCGGTCAAGCCCCAGACCAGATTCTGGATGGCAATGGCGAAGGCGAAGGTTTCGCGATTCCAGTTCTGGCTCTGCGTGATGGGCTGCAACCACAGGCCAAAACCGTGGCGAATGCCCATGGACAGGGTCACGATGGCAGCGCCGCACAGCAACATCTGAGTCGTGGAGAGTTTTTGGGTGGCAAGGGTCATCGGGTGTGTTGGCTTGGTTCAGGCTGACCTCAGGTACCGCTGCGCACTTTGGCCCTATCAAGGTGGTCGCACCAAGGTGCCACTCGCCTGGATTTAAGTACCTTGGACGTTAAAGAGAATTTGCCAGGTAATTCCAATGCCACGCCCCGAAAGACGTATTAATCTGGCGTTGCGACAGCTGCCGCTGTGCCAAATTGACAGAAACGAGTTTGTTCAGTGCAACGTGGATTCAATTGACGGCAAAGCCTCAAGCGCAGGCGTCTCAGGCAATGCGGTTTGCACTCGACGAGCGCCATCAAAACGATGGTTCCAGTAGGCCACGCCCATGCTTTCCACCCGCACGTGAGCGCCAGGTTTGGGTGAATGAATGAATTTGCCATCACCGACGTAAATGCCTACATGGCTGAAGGCGCGCCGCAGGGTGTTAAAAAACACCAAATCGCCAGGCTGCAGGTCGGCGCGTTGAATTGTTTCGGTGGCTGCTGCCTGCTGCTCCGCTTTGCGCGGCAAGATCAATCCAATGCTTTGCTGATACATGGCCCGCACAAAACCGCTGCAGTCAAACCCGGTTTCTGCCGTGTTGCCACCACGCCGGTACGGTACGCCCAGAAATCCCATTGACGTGAAGACCAATTCCGAGGCTTTCAAGCCGACCGAGTGTCGGACTTGGTCAATGCGTGCCAGCAGACCTTTCTCGACCAAGAACTTGTCCATGTCGTCACTCGCCCCTGATGGATTGGCCTGCGCACTGGCAGCAAACAACAGGGCGATCAGGAGGGCAAGGATGGCTAGGATTCTCATGGCGCGCAGGATACTTGCAGTTCAAGCGATCTGTCAAGCTGATTCCGATGACGCGGGGAGCCACGCCGTGCATCAAGTGTGCGGGCCAAGCCTGCGTCAACCGGCAGCGGCTCGCCGCTCCAGCGCGCCGCCAGCAATTCGGCGCAAAGCATTGAAAAGCTCAAGCCTCTGGACCCCAAGCCAGCACAAATCCACAGGCTGGAGTGCTCGGTCTGGTAGAGCGGGCCCACGGCGGGCAGCCTGTCAGCGGTGACGCAACGCGTGCCTTTCCACGTGTTGACGGCACCGGCGGCAAACTGGCCCGCCAGCGCTTGTCCCAGCTTAGGGTTCAGCTTGCACAGGCGGTCCAGGTTGGCCGCATGATTCATTTCGTCAGGGGTGGCTGGCTGGTCATCGGGTTGGTAACTGGCGCCAACAAACCAGGCCAGGCCCTGGCCGCCATTCGCGTCAATCGGTACCCGAGGTACGACGCTGCCGGCGCCATTGACCGGAAAGGGTGGAAACGCCGCATCCGGCAGCCCGTTGTGCATGGCCCAGGACACCTGGCCGCGCACGCCCTGCATGACGGGGAATTGATTGACGCGAATGTCCAGGGCCGGTAGGGTCGCTTGCAGGGATTCAAGCAACGCCGTGGCGCCACCCGCGTTAGCGAAAACCACGCGGCTGGCACGGTGGAGCACATTGTCTTGTGCATCCAGCAACTCCCATTCATTCCCGCACTGACGAAGGGCCGCCACCTTGACGTCGCCCTGAAACGTAATTCCGGGCTGTGCTAGCCAGGCGTGCACCAGCCGGCTTGGCTTGAGCCATGCAGCCTGCGGGTGCCAGAGGTCGGGCGAGCCCGGCGAGCGGTTCAGTTGGCGCTCCAGGGTGCCGGTGGCCTCCCAGTCTTGTCCTTGCTGCAAAAGGCTGCGCGCTTGTTGCAGCATCAGCCGCACGCCGCTGCGTGACAAGCGCGACAACACACAGTCGTCAGCCGATACATGGGGCACCAACAGGCCCACCGGCAAGCCGGACGCGCCAGCGGCCGGCGTATGCGCCTGGTCGAGCACCTGCACCCGCCAGCCACGCCGGGCCAGTGACGCTGCGACGCTCGCACCTGCCAGGCCCGCACCAATGACAGCGCAGCGACCGACCGCCATGAGGCTACCGGCCATCGTGCTGCGTGTGCGCTTGATCGTCCAGGAAGGATTGAACTGGGCGCGCAGCACTGGGCTGGGAGTTATTGCTGGTGAGTTTTTCGGCCTGTCCACCGGGTCAGCCGCCATTTCAAACCCACATGGCGTCAAGTCAGCATACCAATATGCAGCATTCATTGGGGCGACCAGCATGGTGCCGCGTCGGCAACAGCGCGCCAAGGCTTTGGCAGTCCAGACATCCCAGTGTGACGTCGGGAAGCACCCCGGGGTATCAGCCGGATCGGAAACCAGGTAGACCGAGTCAGCTGCAAATTGCTGCGCCCGCAACATCGCGGTCAAGTCGCCCACGCACAGTGTCAACAAGACATGACCACCATCGAACGTCAGGCGGTGAAAACCAGGCAACAGGCCTGACCATTGCATCGCCAGTTCCTCTGTCAGCAATTGCAGTTCTGGGCATGACGCCGAAGATGCCAGCAATTCATCGATGCCAAGCGGCGCGGCGGTCACGGAGACATAGTGCAGCATTCTGGGGCGCTGCGGGTCCTGGCGCCAGGCCTGCCAGGTGCTCAGAAAATTGAACCCGCGGGCAAAACGGGTGTCCAGCACGCGCCAAGCTTCTTGCCCGCGCCAGGCTTGCGGAAGACCACACCCTTGCAGGCAACTGGCCACCATAAGTTCAGCCCTGCATGATCAGCCTCAAGCGCTCGGCGGTACGTATCCTTGGGCGGCGTCGGCGCCGCCGCCAAAAAAGTGATTTTCCATCTGGCGTGCCAAGTACTGCCGCGCCCGGGCGTCCGCCAGATTGAGGCGGTTTTCATTGACCAGCATGGTCTGGTGCTTGAGCCAGTCGGCCCAGGCCTGCTTGCTGACACTTTCCCAAATGCGTTTGCCCAGCTCGCCAGGGTAGGGCGGAAAATCCAGACCTTCGGCTTCCTTGCCGAGTTTGATGCAGTTCACGGTGCGTGCCATTTGAGCCTTTTTCCAAATTTTTTACGAGGTCACGACTTTAGCAAGCTTTCAATGGCCGTTGTCTTTATCGGGCCTGAATCAGGGGGCGAGTTACTGTGTTCTCTGACACTGAAGTAAAATATCATCTATGGCAAAAGCAGACACAAAAACCAAAATGCTGGCCGATGGCCTGCGTTACAAATCCAAAGTATCGGGTTCTCCCTTCACGGCGGCAACGTCGTTCGGGGCCGCGACCATGTCGTGCTTCCTGTGTGGCAAGCATCGCGCTCGCTCGCAGATGGTCACGCGCAAGATACTTGGCAAATCCCAGGCGGTGTGCTCACCGTCCTGCAAGGCGGCGGACGAGGCGGCGGCGGGTTGATCGTCTGAATGCAGAGGGATTTGCAGGGACGCTGGAACCTTTTTCCTTAAGCCGGCCCAAATCATCGGGCGTTTCGCCCATGATTCTCTCCTTGAAGGACCGTGATGAGCTCTCCGCTTTTGAACGACTGGTTGGATAATTCTCCGCGCCGCATTCTTGCGCTCGTCTGTCTGGCGAGCATCGGCATGCTGGCGTTCGGACAATATTTGCAGCATGTCGTGGGCCTGGAGCCCTGCCCGATGTGTATCGTTCAACGCTATGCTCTCATTTTGGTAGCTATCATCGCAGCATTGACGGGGGCTAGCGGCCGAAAAGGCCTGCATATTGGTGGCACTTTTTTGATGCTGGGCTCCAGCGGCTTTGGCTCCTATGTGGCGGCGCGGCAAAGCTGGTTGCAGTGGTATCCGCCTGAGGTGTCGAGTTGTGGCCGTGACTTTTACGGAATGATCGAGACCTTTCCGTTGCAGCGCGCCATCCCCATGATCTTCAAGGGCAGTGGCGACTGCAGCAAGATCGATTGGCGCTTCTTGGGTGGCTCCATTGCCAATTGGTCGTTCATTGTTTTCAGTCTGATTGCCCTGCTGTCCGTGGCGCTGATCTGGCGCCTATCCGTTCGCCGCACGGCCTGATACCAAGGCGACAAGTCGGCGCACATTCACACTGAATCGCGCCGAGTCCTTACCCTCAAACTTTGGCAAGTTTCTTTACCAGGACCTGGCTTTTCCGGTCCCAGTTGTATTTGCGCTTGCGGGCTTCCGGCAGCCACTCCGGGTCGACCAGCACAAAGCCGCGCTTTAAAAACCAGTGCGTGGTGCGGGTGGTCAGCACAAAGATGCTCTCCAGCCCGGTCACTCGGGCGCGTTGCTCAATGCGCTTCAAAACCCGCTCGCCATCGCCTTCGCCTTGCACCTGGGGCGATACCGTGAGGGCCGCCATTTCGCCGGTGCGCGCTTCCGGGTAGGGGTAGAGCGCGGCGCAGGCAAAAATCACACCGTCGTGCTCAATCACGGTGTAGTTGCCGACGTCACGCTCGATCTCGGTGCGGCTGCGCTTGACCAGCGTGCCGTCCTTCTCAAACGGCTCAATCAGTTGCAGGATGCCACCCACGTCATCCACCGTGGCTTCGCGCAGGCTTTCCAGCTTTTCGTCTACCACCATCGTGCCAATGCCATCGTGCACATACACCTCCAGCAAGATCGAGCCATCCACTGCAAACGGGATGATGTGGCTGCGCTCGACCCCGTGCTTGCACGCCTTCACGCAGTGCTGCAGGTAAAACGCGGTGTCGCTGGGTCGGTTGGCGGCGGGCAATTGGGCCAACAGCTTTTCAGCCGTGGCGAGCGGCAACTCGGTGTCAATCGGGTTGTCGTCACTGACCGGCTGCGTCACATCAGTGGGGATGCCGGCGATTTCAGTGACAAAGATCAGCTTGTCGGCCTGCAGTGCGATGGCCACTGAGGTGGCGACCTCTTCCATGGTCAGGTTAAACGCCTCGCCGGTGGGCGAAAAGCCAAACGGCGACATCAACACCAGCGCGCCCATGTCCAGCGAGCGCATGATGCCGGCAGTGTCGATCTTGCGCACCACACCCGAGTGTTGGAAGTCCACCCCATCCACAATGCCAACCGGCCTGGCCGTGAGGAAATTGCCTGAAATCACGCGCACGGTGGCGCCTGCCATCGGCGTGTTGGGCAGGCCCTGGCTGAACGCAGCCTCAATCTCGTAGCGCAACTGGCCGGCAGCCTCTTGTGCGCAATCCAGTGCCACCTCGTCCGTGATGCGAATGCCATGTGAATAGCGCGCTGCATGGCCCTTGGCCTTGAGTTGCTCATTCACCTGGGGGCGAAAGCCATGGACCAGCACAATCCTGACGCCCATGCTCTGGATCATCGCCAGGTCTTGCGCCAGGTGCTGCAGCTTGCCGGCCGCAATCGCCTCACCCGCAATGCCGACCACAAAGGTCTGGTGGCGAAACTTGTGGATGTAAGGTGCCACCGAGCGAAACCAAGGCACAAAGGTGAAGTTGAAAACAGAGGTCATGCGAATGCAGCGGGGATGAAGTGTGGCCAAGGGCTGGGATAATCCCCGATTCTCTACGAAGTTATTGCCTTGACTGCTTTGCCCCTCCAAATCGAGTTTCCAGAATCCCTGCCCGTGTCGGGTAAACGCGACGAGATCATGGCCGCGCTGCAGCAGCATCAGGTCATCATCGTCTGTGGCGAAACCGGCTCCGGCAAGACCACGCAATTGCCCAAGATCGCGCTCGCGATGGGGCGTGGCAAGCTCAATTACCCGAGCGGCCAACATGCCAAGCTGATCGGCCACACCCAGCCGCGCCGTATTGCCGCCAGCAGTGTGGCCAAGCGCATTGCCGAAGAGCTGAAAACTACGCTGGGCGATGTGGTCGGCTTCAAGGTGCGCTTTCAGGACCGCTTGAGCCGCGATACCTCGGTCAAGCTGATGACCGACGGCATTTTGCTGGCCGAGACGCAGACCGACCCGCTGCTCAAAGCCTACGACACGATCATCATTGACGAGGCGCATGAACGCTCGCTCAACATCGATTTTTTGCTGGGCTACCTGCGCCAGATCCTGCCGCGTCGGCCCGACCTGAAAATCATCGTGACCTCGGCCACGATCGACGCCCAGCGCTTTGCGGACCACTTTGCTTCTCGCAAGCGCCTGGCGCCGGGCCGCCCCAAGCCGGGCGAGGCACCCTCGGGGGGCAGCGAGGACGCGCAGCGCGCAGCGTGGGGGCCTTTGATTCCAGCACCGGTCATCATGGTGTCGGGCCGTATGTTCCCGGTGGAGCAGCGCTACCGGCCGTTTGAAGAGTCGCGCGACTACGACCTCAACAGCGCGATTGCCGATGCGGTCGATGAGCTGTGGCGCGACGTGCACAACAGCGGCGATATTCTGGTTTTTTTACCCGGCGAGCGCGAGATCCGCGAAGCGGCGGACCACCTGCGCGGCCACCTGAGCCACCAGCCGGTGTTTCGCAATGCCGAGGTGCTGCCGCTGTTTGCGCGCCTGAGCCAGGCTGAGCAGGACCGCATTTTTGACGGCCACACCGGGCGGCGCATCATCCTGGCCACCAACGTGGCCGAGACCTCGCTCACCGTGCCGGGCATTCGCTACGTGATCGACGCCGGCACCGCGCGCATGAAGCGCTACAGCTTCAGAAGCAAGGTCGAGCAGCTGCTGGTGGAACCGATCAGCCAGAGCTCCGCCAACCAGCGCGCCGGGCGCTGCGGCCGCGTCGCCAACGGCATCTGCATTCGTCTTTATGACGAGAAAGACTTTGACGGGCGACCGCGCTTTACCGACCCCGAAATCCTGCGTTCGTCGCTGGCTGGCGTGATTTTGCGCATGAAGTCGCTGCGCATGGGACTGGTCGAAGAGTTCCCGTTTATCGAGCGCCCGTCGGGCCGCGCCATTGCCGACGGCTACCAGTTGCTCAATGAACTCGGTGCCGTGGACGACACCAACGAGCTGACCACGATGGGCCAGGAGTTGGCCAAACTGCCGCTGGACCCGCGCGTGGGTCGCATGATCTTGGAAGCGCGGGAACGCGGCGCGCTCGATGAAGTGCTGGTCATCGCCTCGGCGCTGAGCGTGCAGGACGTGCGCGACCGGCCGATGGAAGCGCAGCAGCAGGCCGATGCCGCTCACGTCAAGTTTGACGACGAGAAGAGCGAATTTTCAGGTTATCTGAAGCTGTGGAAGTGGATCAATGACGGCAAGGGCGGGGAGGGTCAACACAAGCTCAGCAACCGCCAATACGAGCAGCTCTTGCGCCAGAACTTCGTCAACATCCGGCGCGTGCGCGAGTGGCGCGACATTCATTCGCAGCTGCACACGGTGGTGGCCGAGCACAAATGGCGGCTCAACACACTGCCTGCGAGTTACGAGCAACTGCATTTGTCGATGCTGTCGGGCTTGCTGGGCAACATCGGCTGCAAGCTGGAAACCGAAGGGGCAGGGGGCGAGTACCTCGGTGCGCGCTCCATCAAGTTTTACCCGCATCCGGGTGCGCATCTGGTCAAAAAACCGGGCCGTTGGATCGTCGCGGCCGAACTGGTGGAGACCACGCGCCTGTTTGGCCGCGGCATTGCCGCCATCGAGCCGCAGTGGCTCGAGCAGGTGGGTGCCCATCTGCTCAAGAAACAGTTGCTTGACCCGCATTGGGAAAAGAAAGCGGCCGAGGTCAACGCGCTGGAGCGTGCCACCCTGTATGGCATCGTCATCTACAGTGGTCGCCGCGTCAATTTCGGCCGGGTGGACATGGTGGCCGCACGCGAAATTTTCATCCGCCAAGCGCTGGTTGACGGGCAGTGGGAAACCAAGCTGCCGTTTCTGGAAGCCAACCAGAAGCTCATCAAACAGGTGGAAGACCTGGAGCACAAGGCGCGCCGGCAAGACGTGCTGGTGGACGAAGAGCTGATTTTTGCCTTCTACGACCAGCAACTGCCAAGCGATGTGTGCAGCGGCTACAGCTTCGAGAACTGGTACCGCGAGGAAGTCAAGAAAAGCCCGAAGCTGTTGCTGCTCACGCGCGAGGAACTGATGCGCCACGAGGCCGCTGGCATCACGACCCAGTCCTTCCCCAAAACCATCCGGCTCGGCGGGGTCGACTGCGCCGCCGTCTACCTGCACGAACCCGGCGACGCCAAGGATGGCCTCACCGTGACGGTGCCGCTGTTCGTGTTGAACCAGGTGAACGAAGAGCGCTGCGAATGGCTGGTGCCTGGCATGCTCAAAGACAAGATTCAGGCGCTGCTCAAAACCCTGCACCAGCGCCCCCGCTCGCGCCTGGTGCCGCTGCCGGACAGTGCAACCAAAATGGCCGAAACGCTGAACGCCCCCGAGATTTTCGGGCACGCCAGCTTGCTCGACGCCGTGCTGAAGCTGGTGCGCCAGGCCACCTCGATCGACGTGGTGCGCGCCGACATCAAGGTGGACATGCTCAGTCCGCATTTCTTCATGAACTTCCGGGTCGTCGATGAACATGGTCGCCAGCTCGGTACCGGGCGCAACCTGGGTGCGCACAAGGCCGAACTGGGCGCCAAGGCGCGGGGCGCGTTCCAGGTGCTGGCCGGACTCAAAATGGCCAAGGATGCTGCCGCATTGCCAGTTTTTAAAGAAAATAAGCCCCTAGACCGCGTCAACAGTAGCAAAGATGCTATTAAAAACATAGTTTCTCCGGCAGCCCCCGCAGGCCAGCGCCACACCGCCTGGACCTTTGGGGAGTTGCCCGAGCTGCTCGAAATCCAAAAAGGGGGCCAGACCCTGATCGGCTACCCGGCGCTGATCGACGCGCTGGATGCCGTCATGATCGAGGTGTTTGACGAGCCCGATGTGGCAGCCGCCAAACACCGTGCTGGCCTGCGCCGCCTGTTTTCGCTGCAGATCAAGGACGCGCTCAAGTACCTGGAAAAGAACATTCCCGATCTGCAAAAGATGGCCGTCACCTTCATGCAGGTAGGCAAGTCGTTAGAGGGCAGCGGTGGCGGCACGCTGGAAGAACTGCGCGAGCAGATCATCGCCGTGGCGCTGGACCGGGCCTTTTTGCTGGAGCCCTTGCCGACCAACGAGTTCGACTTCAAGCGACGCATCGACGAGGGCCGGGGACGTTTGACGCTGATCGCCACCGAGGTGGCGCGCCTGGCCGCCACCATTTTGGCCGAGTACGCTGTGGCTGCCCGCAAGATCAAGGACACCAAGAATGCGCCCGAGGCCACGCTCGATTGCGCGCAGCAACTGGCGCGCCTGATGCCCAAACGCTTCCTGGCGAGCTCGCCGTGGCCGGCGTTGCAGCACTTTGCCCGCTACCTCAAAGCCATCACCGCGCGGCTGGATAAATACCGCGCCGACCCGGCCCGAGATGCCGCGCGCCTGGCCGAGCTGCGTCCGCTGGAGCAACGTTACTGGCGGTTGGTGGCCGATCGCAAGGGTGTCAGCGACGAACGCATGCAGGAGTTCCGTTGGTTACTGGAAGAGTTGCGTGTCAGCTTCTTCGCACAAGAGCTGCGCACGCCGCAGCCGGTGAGTGTGAAACGGCTGGAGAAGGCTTGGCAGCAGTTCACCAGTTGATGCGACCATTGGCGCACCCGCGCCTGGCGCTGGCTCGTAATCCTAATTTGGCATCAACCTGATCAACTGACCGCGCGCGTCATCCGTCACCACATAGAGCAAGCCGTCCGGCCCCTGGCGCACATCGCGGATGCGCTTGCCCAGATCGGCCAGCAGCTTGTGCTCGCGCAGCACCTTGCCTTTGAAGGGCTCGGTCAACTCGATGCGGTCCAGGTAGCCAAACTTGAGCGAGCCGACAAACAGGTTGCCGACCCAGGCTCGGCCATAGCGCTCGCTGCTCAGAAACGCCATGCCCGAGGGCGCAATCGACGGTACCCAGTAGTGCAGCGGCTGCTCCATGCCAACTTTGGCGCTGATGCCGTCACCCATCTTGCCGCCGCCGTAGTTCTCGCCATAGGTAATCACCGGCCAACCGTAATTACGGCCGGGCTGGGGCAGGTTGATTTCGTCACCGCCTTGCGGGCCGTGCTCGTGCGACCACAGGGTGCCGTCCGGCGAGAGGGTCGCGCCCTGCACATTGCGGTGGCCGTAAGACCAGATCTCGGGCAGGGCGCCGGCGCGTCCCACAAACGGGTTGTCGGCGGGCACGCGGCCGTCCTTGTGGATGCGGATGATCTTGCCGTGGTGGTTGTCCAGCTTTTGCGCGTCGTCCTTGCGCACAAAGCGTTCACCCAGCGTCAGAAACAGCATGCCGTCGGGCTTGCCAGCTTGCTGGCTCTCCACGACGCGGCAGCCAAAGTGGGCGCTGCTGGCCACCTTGGGCTTTTGGCTGAATATGAGCTTGACGTCTTCCAGCCGTGTGCGGTCGTCTGACAGGCTGGCGCGGGCCAGGGCGGTGCTGTTGCCGGTCTGCCCCGGCTCGGAGAAGCAGAAAAAAAGCGTGCGGTTGCGCGCAAAGTCGGCGTCCAGCAGCAGGTCCAGCAAACCGCCTTGCCCCCCTGCGGCGACTGTGGGCATGCCGACCAGTGCGGCACCCACTTTGCCGTTCGCTTCGATCACCCGCATGCGCCCCGGTCGCTCGGTCACCAGAAACCGCCCTTCGGGCAAAAAAGCCACCGCCCACGGGTTTTGCAGCTCGGAGGCCACGACCTCGGGACGCATCGTTTGGGCGCCAACGGGAGTCATAGGGGCCAGTAGCAGCAGGGCAACAACGCAGAGTGACTTGATGACATGTGACACGGCAGCCTCCTATTTGACGAGAACAGAACCTCATCGTAGCCGGTGGCGAATAACCCGTCTTTTAGCCAAAAATTTATATAAAAACAGGCGCTAGCTCCCGTAAAATAAGCGTTAGTAGCTCCTGTTATTATAGTGATTGCAGGCGCTGCAACGCCGCATTCAGCGTTTCCTCCTTCTTGGCAAAGCAGAAACGCACCACGCGCTGATCGAAGCCGTTGCCGTAGAACGCGGACAACGGAATGGCTGCCACGCCAATTTCCGAGGTGAGCCATTTGCAGAACTCGGTCTCACCCAGGTCGCTGACATCCGAGATGTCCACGCACTGAAAAAACGTGCCTTCGCAGGGCAACAGTTTGAACTTGGTGCGCTGCAACCCGGCGCGAAACAGATCGCGTTTGCGCTGGTAGAACGCGGGCAGTTCCAGATAGGGCTTCGGGTCGGCCATGTAAGTCGCCAGCCCGTATTGCACCGGGGTGTTAACGGTGAAGACGTTGAACTGGTGCACCTTGCGAAACTCGGTGCTCAAGGCTGCCGGTGCCGCCACATAACCGACTTTCCACCCGGTCACATGGTAGGTTTTGCCGAAGCTGGAGACGATGAAGGCACGCGCTGCCAAGCCGGGAAAGCGCGAAGCACTTTGGTGTTGCTGGCCGTCAAACACCGTGTGTTCATAAACCTCGTCACTGATCAGCAAGACGTTGGTGGGCGCGAGAATCTCCTGCAGGCGCAGCATGTCTTGCGCCGTCCACACCGTGCCGCTGGGGTTGTGCGGTGAGTTGATGATGATGGCGCGGGTTTTCGGGGTGATGGCCGCGGCGATTTTGTCGAAATCGGGGCGGAAGCTGCCGGGTGTCAAGGGCACGCGCACCGGCACGCCGCCAGCCAAGTCAATGTTGGGCACGTAGCTGTCGTAGCACGGCTCCAGCACGATGACCTCGTCGCCCGCGTGGACGACCGCCAGAATGATGGTGAGGATGGCTTGCGTGGCTCCGGCGGTGACGGCGATTTCGCTGGCCGCGCTGTAGTCACGGCCGTGCAGCGCCTTGATCTTGGCCGCAATCGCATCGCGCAGCACCGGCACGCCGGTCATGGGAGGGTACTGGTTCAGGCCCTGCCGCATGGCGTCACTCACGGCATCGACCAGATGGGAGTCGCAGTCAAAGTCGGGAAAGCCTTGCCCCAGGTTGACGGCATTTTTCTCCGCCGCCAGCGCGGACATGACAGTGAAAATGGTGGTGCCAACGTTGGGCAGTTTGGATTGGAGCGGTGGGGTCTTTTGGGTGTCCATGGTATTTACAGGTTCGGAATTGGGTGGTTTTTACAGTTCATAGTCATCGACATGACCCAGCATGGCGCGTGCCACCAGATCACGGCTCAGTCGGTCGCTCAGCAATTCGGCAAATTTGTAAACAAAATTACGCAGGTAGGCGCCCCGCTTGAAGGCGACGCGCGCCACATTCTGGCCAAACAGGAGGCCGGCGGGGCGCACGACCAGATCACTCTTAGAACCCTCGGCCACCACGTCGCGCACCGACATTTCGGCGGCAATGCCGATGCCCAGGCCCAGGCGCACATAGGTCTTGATCACGTCCGAGTCAATCGCCTCCAGCGCAATGCGGGGCTCCAACTTGCGGATGGCAAAGGCATGGTCAACTTTGGTGCGTCCGGTGTAAGACGGGTGGTAGGTGATCAAGGGTTCGCGGGCAATGTCTTCCAGCGTCAGGTGTTCCTTGAGCGACAAGGGGTGGCCCACCGGGAATACCAGCACATGCTGCCACTCGTAGCAGGGCAAGGTCACCAGTTCCGAATAGCCATCGAGCGATTCCGTGGCAATGCCAATCTCGGCCACTTCGTCAATCAGCATCTTGGCCACCTGGTCGGGTGAGCCCTGATGCAGGCTGACGTTGACCTTGGGGTAAGCCTGGCGCAGCTTGGCCACGGGTTCCGGCAGCACATAGCGCGCCTGCGTGTGGGTGGTGGCGATCGACAGGGTGCCGCTGTCTTCGGCACTGTACTGCTCACCGATGCGCTTGAGGTTGCTCACCTCCCGCATGATGAGCTCAATGCTTTTGAGAACATGCTGACCCGGCTCGGTCACGCGCTTGAGGCGTTTGCCGTGACGGGCAAAAATCTCAATCCCCAGTTCCTCTTCCAACTCGATGATGGCTTTGGAGACACCTGGCTGCGAGGTGTGCAGCGACTTGGCGGCCTCAGTGAGGTTGAGATTGCGCCGGACTGCCTCTTGTACAAAGCGGAATTGGTGTAGGTTCATATCAAATTTCAGCTAAGAATGAAATTTATTATGCCCTATGCGACTTCTTATTGACGCCTCGTCCCAGGCGAAATGATCAGGCCAGGGCAATGCGTGCGATCAACTCAATGACCTGGGCTTGCTCGCCGATGGCGGGTCTCAGATCAAAAGTGACTGCGGGGTGCGTCGCCCGCAAGGCACTGATCAGCAGCGGCAAGTCATCGCGCGCATGCTTGCCCACGCCAAAAAACAGCGGGACCACCGTGATCGAGGTGACGCCCAGCGTTACCAATTCAGTTGCGCTGCTGGGCAAATCAGGCACCGACAGTTCCAAGTAGGCACAGCGTACATGGACCGCAGGCGCCAACCCACGCATCTGCTCGGCCACCGCTTCAATCGGCTTGCGCCACAAAGGGTCGCGCGAGCCATGTGCCAGCAGGATGGTGCCGCGTGCCAGATCGGGTTGCATCAGCCTGTTTTCCACTTGAATGCGGGCGTTGACGTCAGCGCCGCAGGACCAGCCAGGCAAATGCCGTCAGGGAGAGCACCAGATAGATCATCCCCGGCAGCGCCGCCGTCAGCCACGGCTGCCAGTTCTGCAGGTTGCCCATATAGCCAAAGACGTTGTTGAGCAAGAAGAAACTGATGCCGGCCATGACGCCGCCAAACACATAGGTGGCAATGCCGCCCGAGCGAAAGTGCAGGTAGGCAAAGGGCAGGGCTAGCACCACCATGACCAGGCAGCTCAAGGGATAAAAAACCTTTCTCCAGAACTCGATTTCGTAGCGCTGTGCGGTCTGCGAATTCGCTTGCAGGTGCTGGATGTACTGAAACAGGTCAATCGTACTCATCTGTTTGGGTTTGAGCAGCGCCGCCGCCACCATCTCGGCACTGATCTGGTTGGGCCACCGGTAACTGTCCAGTTGCACGCGGTCAATGCGGGCGGTGTCGGCACCTCGCAGCGGGAAATCGGTTCGCCGCACACCGCCCAGCTGCCAAGCGTCATCGGCAGCAAAGTGGGCGCTTTGCGCCTGCAAGGTGGACCGCAGGAAACCCTGGCTGTCGAATTCAAAAATGCGCACGCCGCTCATGCTGCCGTCCGGCGCCATGGCCCTGACGTTGACGGCATATTGTGCGTTGGCCCGCTGTTCCTTGAGCCAGGCCCCCGTCTGGCCGACGGTGATGCTGCCCTCGTAACGCGCCTTGAGGAGTTGCGCCGAGCGATCTGCCGGCGGTGAAAGGTAATCGCCAATGGCAAAGGTCAACAGCACAAACCCAAGGCCCAGCAGCAGCAATGCCCGCAAGGCGCGCCACGGCCCCAGCCCACTGGTGCGCAATATCGTGAATTCAGAGCTTTGCGCGAAGCGCGCCATCACAAAGATCGTGCCAATCAGCACAGCGATGGGCAGCAGCTCATACAAGTGACTCGGAATCATGAGCGCCACATAGCTCAGGGCATGCACGATGCGGTAGCCAGCGGCCGAGTAGCGCCCTACCGCCTGGACTTCTTCCACGAAATCAAAGAAGAAGAACAGCGACAGAAAGCCCAGGGTGACGAAAGCCACCGCATAAAGCACTTCGCCGTAGATCAGGCGTCGGATGGTGTTCAAGTCGGTGTCTTTCGCAACGTGGAGCTCGATCGGCCAGGCCGGCCCAACAAAGTGCGCCAGCGCCAGTTGTTATGCCCTTTGACCAGCCAGACGATAGCCACCGCCAAGGCGCCACCATGCACGGTCGTCAAGAAAGCGCCGAAGCCAAATTTCCCAGAGGCGATCCAGCTTTGGCCCAGGCTCAACAAGTTGTAGTAAAAAACGAAGGCAAATAAGGCAAATACCAGATTGGCGCTGCGCCCGACGCGCGGATTGGCGCTCGACACGGCAATGCCGATGATCACCAGATTGATGGCCGCCAAAATCAGACCAATACGCCACGACAACTCTGCCAGGTTGGGCAGCGTCCGGTTCTCGAACAACTCGCGGGTGGGGCGGGTATTGATGGAGACGGAATTGCTGTCGGCGAGAATGTCCACGCCGACCTTGATGCCGTACTCTTCAAATTCGCTGATCTTCAGTTCCGACGTGCCGATCACGCTTTCCAGACGTTGCCCGTTGCTGAGCATCAAGAAACGGTCCGGGCCAATGGTCTCGATCCGGCCGCGGCGGGCAGAGGTAATGGTCTCTTTGCCGTCTTCGGTTGTCGCAATAAAGACGTTGTTGCCAGCTTGCTTGCCGGTAGCGTCCTTTTCGACAAAAAACACCCGCTTGCCACCCGCTGACTCCTGAAATTGACCCGGTTCAATGCGTTCAAGGTCACCCCGTTTTTCGTACTCCGCCTTCAAGGTCTCGATCTTCTGGTTGGTCCAGGGCAGCACCAACAGGGCCAGCGCTGCGACCATCAGCAAGACCGGCCAGGAAAAACGGAACAAAGGACCCAGCAACGTCGCCAGCCCTTTGCCGCTGCTGAACCAGATCACCATCTCGCTCTCCCGGTACATGCGTGACAAGGTGGCAATGATGGCAATGAACAGGCTCATGGTCAAAATGGTCGGCATGTAGGCGAGCACGGTGTAGCCCATGACCAGCATGACGTCCGACGGGTTGAAGCTGCCGCGCGAGGCCTGTCCCAGGGTGCGAATCAGCGTCATCGTCATGACCACCGTGGCCAGCACAATCAGCGTGGCACCAAAACTGCGGGCCAATTCCTTGCGGATGGAAGAATGGAATAACATCGCTTGCGATTTAGTGAGACAGACTGCAGTGACTTAAAACAAAGAGATGGATTATGAACTTTGAACTAGAAACCCTTGACCTGAGCGCTGCTTCCAAAGAGAAGTGCGATGCTCTGGTTGTTTTGATCAGCTCTTCTTTCAAGCCGGGAAAGGACGTCTTGTCCCTGCTGGTGGCGCACGCCTTGAAGGCGGGCGACCTGGAAGCCAAGCCGGGCAAAACACTGGCTTTGTACCGGCCAGCTGGCTTGGCCTGCGTGCGCGCGGTGTTGGCACATGCCGGGGAAGGCTCCGCCCATGAGGTGAACAAGGCCGTGAAGGCCGCCGTGTCGGCTGCCAAAGGGGGCAATGTCAAAAAGCTCGTGATTTGTTTTGCCACGGTGCCGCTGGACGCACAACTGCGCGCTGCCGTGACTGCCGCTGCCGAAGCCAGCTATGTGTTCACCACGACCCAATCCAAGCCGCAGGGCCGGGTCATCCAGCGTGTGCTCATTGGTGTTTCAGATACATCCGGGTTGAAGCCGGTCTTTGATCATGCCGTTGCCGCCGTCGCAGGTATCGAGTTTGCCAAGGAGTGGGCGAATCGGCCAGCCAACCATGCCACACCTGAGTTGTTGGCGGGTGCCGCACACGCTTTGGCCAAGTTCCCGAACATCAAATGTGAGGCACTTGGCCCCAAGCAGGTGCAAAAGCTGGGCATGGGCGCTTTCATGGCGGTCGCCCAGGGCTCGGAAGAGCCGCTGCGTTTTATTGTGCTGCGTTATAGCGGTGCCGTGAAATCCGAGGCGCCGACGGTGCTGGTGGGCAAGGGCGTCACCTTCGACAGCGGCGGCATTTCCATCAAGCCC
>NZ_JAAFHA010000051.1 GCF_010365055.1 Rhodoferax sp. | reverse complement strand
CGCCAACGGCGGCGACCCTGTGTCTGCAGCAGAAACACGTCGTAGCTATCAAAGTGCGGTCCTACACCGCCGCCATCGGTGGCGTAGCTGATCATCAAGTCGTCGAGCCGGGCGTCCGGCACAAAGCGGAACTGGTTCATCAGCGCATGCACGGCCTCATGCTGCAGATCCACCCCCTGCACCAGCACGGTCCAGCCCGGCTGCTTCAAAGGCGGCAAGGCACGCCGCGCAAATGGTCCGAGCTTGAGTTGCCAGCCGGGCGTCTGGCCGGGCTGCTGCACCACCAGACGGGCTTGAGAGTCCTCGTGCCCGGCCAGATCAAACAGCTCGGTGCGGTCCAGCAAGGGCTTTAAATTGGGAATGGCCTGACGGATCAGCAAGGGCTTTTTTTGCCAATGCCGCTTCATGAACACTTGCGGGCTTAAGCCACCCAACAAAGGCAAGGGCTTCGAGATATCCATTTGTTTCTCCGGTCACTTCTGGGTTCAAGCACTGACGTATTTCAAACTGCGACAATTCTCCTATGGAAATCAATCAACAATGCGTGGTCGCGCTGACCTGGACCTTAAAAGACACCTTGGGTGAAGTGCTCGACGTGCTGGCCGAGCCGGTCGAATTTCTGGTCGGGGGCGACGATCTGTTTCAAACCGTCGAAGACGCCTTGCAAGGGTATAGAACGGGCGCCAAGCTGGAACTGCAAATCGAACCCGAGCAAGGCTTTGGTGACTTCAACGACCAACTGGTGTTCCTGGAGTCCCGCGAACTTTTCCCCCCGGAAATCGAGGAAGGCATGACCTTCGAGGGCGCGTCACTGCCCGCCGGCTGCAACCCGGACGCGCCCAAAGACGCGTGGTACACCGTGACCGAGCTCTACCCGGAGCATGTGGTGCTCGACGGCAACCACCCCTTGGCCGGCATCGCCTTGCGCCTGAGCCTGAAGGTCGAGGCGGTGCGGGAGGCCACTGAAGAAGAGATTGGTCGCGGCTCAGCTGGTACTGGTTTTTTCAAGGTTCAGGCCATGCATGCCAACGTCTTGGGCAATGACACGCTGCATTGAGGCTTGCTTCAAACTCGATAGCTTACTTTATAGCAATAGCAAGGGCTAGGGCCGAAAATCACCCTTGAAGCGGGCTGGTCGTGCATCGCTGGCCGCGCCAGCATCAGGGCTCAGCCCTTGCCCGTCGAGCCGTAACCGCCCTCGCCGCGCTCGCTGGCCGGGAATTCGCTCACCACATTGAACTGCGCCTGCAGCACCGGCACGATCAGCAACTGGGCAATGCGCTCCATCGGCTCGATCGTGAACGCCACATCACTGCGGTTCCAGGCGCTGACCATCAGTTGCCCCTGGTAGTCGCTGTCGATCAGACCGACCAGATTGCCCAGCACGATGCCGTGCTTGTGGCCCAGGCCCGAACGCGGCAGGATCATGGCGGCAAACTTCGGGTCTTTCAGGTAGATCGCGATGCCGGTCGGTACCAACTGCCAGGCGTTGGGCTGCAGTGTGAGCGGCGCGTCCAGGCAGGCGCGCAGGTCCAGCCCGGCACTGCCCGGCGTCGCGTAGGCCGGCAACTGCTCCGCCATGCGCGGGTCGATAATTTTGACGTCAATTTTTATCATTTTGGCCTCTAGCCCCCGTCTTTATTGCTATATGAGCTATTAATTTACGAGCGAGATTGATTTTTGAATCACGCACCAGTTCTTGCACGTTGGATGCATCCACCAGCAGCAAGGCGTTGTCATCTTGCCCAAAGGTAGCCGGGCCGATGTTGCCGACCAGCAGCGGCACGCCTTTGCGCACCAGCTTGGCCTGCGCGTTGGCCAGCAGATCCTGGCTCTCAGCCGCAAAGCCGACGCAAAACAAGTCACCCGATTGCGCCCGGGGCGACTGCGCCAGCGTGGCCAGAATGTCCGGGTTTTCCACAAAGCTCAGGGTCGGCACCACGCCCGAGCCGTCCTTCTTTATTTTGTGCTCGGCAGCATTTGCGGGTCGCCAGTCCGCGACTGCCGCCGTGGCTATAAAAATAGTAGCTGCTTGCGCATGATCCACGCTGGCTGCGAGCATATTTTCTGCTGAAGTCACGTTGATGCGCCGCACGCCGCGCGGCGTCGGCAGGTGCACCGGCCCAGCCACCAGCGTGACCTCTGCCCCGGCTTCATCGGCGGCGCGGGCAATGGCAAAACCCATTTTCCCGCTGGATAAATTGGTGATGCCGCGCACTGGATCAATCGCCTCGTAAGTTGGCCCGGCGGTCACCAGCACGTGTTGCCCGCGCAGCAGCTTGGGCTGGAAAAAGCTCACCACTTCTTCCAGCAGTTCATTCGGCTCCAGCATGCGGCCGTCGCCGGTTTCGCCGCAGGCTTGGTCACCACAGCCCACGTCAAACACCGTGGCCCCGTCTGCCGTCAACTGCGCCACGTTGCGCTGCGTGGCAGGATGCGCCCACATTTCACGGTTCATGGCGGGCGCCAGCAAGAGTGGCACCTGATCGATCGGTCGCGCCAGACACATCAGGCTGAGCAGTTCATCGGCCTGCCCATGTAACAGTTTGGCCATGAAATCGGCACTGCACGGCGCGATCAAAATGGCATCGGCATCGCGGCTCAGGTTGATGTGCGCCATGTTGTTGGGTTCACGCGCGTCCCATTGCGAGCCATAGACCGGGCGCTGACTGAGCGCCTGCATCGTCACCGGCGTGATGAATTGCTGCGCCGCCGCCGTCATCACCACCTGCACGGTGGCGCCCTCCTTGATCAGGGCGCGGCACAACTCGGCCGCCTTGTAGCAAGCAATGCCGCCAGTGAGCCCCAAAACGATGTGTTTTCCAGCAAGATCATTCATGCGCCGCAATGTAACAGAGCCTCAAGTTGCTTGCGACGCAGGCTGTTCTTCCCCAACCCGACCTCTATAATCTGCCTTTCCCACCTCCCCGAGCTATCAAGCTCCCTCAGACATGACCAAATTTGTCTTCGTCACCGGCGGTGTGGTGTCTTCCCTGGGTAAGGGAATCGCCTCAGCCTCCTTAGCCGCGATCCTGGAGTCGCGAGGCCTCAAAGTCACTTTGATCAAGCTCGATCCCTACCTCAACGTCGACCCCGGCACGATGTCGCCGTTTCAGCACGGCGAGGTTTTTGTCACCAATGACGGCGCAGAAACCGATCTTGATCTGGGCCACTACGAGCGTTTTGTAGAAACCCGCATGAAGAAGGCCAACAACTTCACCACCGGCCAGATCTACAAAAGCGTGCTCGAAAAAGAGCGCCGCGGCGACTACCTGGGCAAGACGGTACAGGTCATTCCGCACGTCACCAATGAAATCCAGGATTTCGTGAAGCGCGGCGCCGGTTGGGGCACGCCGGACGCAGTGGATGTGGCCATCGTTGAAATTGGCGGCACCGTGGGCGACATCGAGTCACTGCCGTTTCTGGAAGCGGTGCGTCAGATGAGCCTCAAGATGGGGCCCAACAACAGCGCTTTTGTGCACCTGAGCTACGTGCCCTGGATTGCGGCCGCGGGCGAACTCAAGACCAAGCCGACCCAGCACACCGCCAAGCAGTTGCGTGAGATCGGCATCCAGGCCGATGCACTCATCTGCCGTGCCGACCGCCCCATCCCCAGCGAAGAGCGGGAGAAAATATCGCTTTTCACCAACGTGCCGGACTGGGCCGTGATCTCGATGTGGGACGTGGACACCATCTACAAAGTGCCGCGCATGCTGCACGAACAGGGACTGGACGGGCTGATCTGCGACAAACTGCGCCTGAACACGCCACCGGCCAACTTGAAGCGCTGGGATGAGTTGGTGTATGAAACAGCGCACCCAAAAGGCGATGTCAACATCGTCATGGTTGGCAAGTATGTCGAGCTCAGTGACAGCTACAAGTCGCTCAACGAAGCGATTCGCCACGCTGGCATGAAAAACCATGTGCGCGTCAAGATCGACTACATCGACTCGGAAACCATCACGCAGGGCAACGTCACGCAGTTGGCCAAGTTTGACGCCATCCTGGTGCCGGGTGGCTTTGGTATTCGCGGCGTTGAGGGAAAAATTTGCGCCGCCCGTTTTGCGCGTGAAAACAAGGTACCGTATCTCGGCATTTGCCTAGGCATGCAGGTCGCCACCATCGAATTTGCCCGCCATGTGGCCGGGCTCAAGGATGCCAACAGCACCGAGTTCGACCCCAGCGGACCCAACCCGGTGATCGCCCTGATCACCGAGTGGAAAGACGAAGACGGCAGCATCAAGACCCGCGACGAAAACTCCGACTTGGGCGGCACCATGCGTCTGGGCGCGCAAAGTTCCGACGTGGTTCAAGGCACGCTGGCGCACCAGATTTATGGCGACGTGGTGACTGAACGCCATCGCCACCGCTACGAGGCCAATGTGAATTTTCTCGATGCGTTGCGCCAGGCCGGGCTGGTCATTTCGGCTTTCACCCAGCGCGAGCACTTGACCGAAATCGTCGAGTTGCCGCAGAGCGTGCACCCGTGGTTCATGGGCGTTCAGTTTCACCCCGAGTTCAACTCAACCCCCTGGGCCGGGCATCCACTGTTCAATGCCTTCATCAAGGCGGCACTGGACCATCAGGCCGCAGGCAAAGCCTTGAAGGCGGTGGCCTGACATGAAGTTATGCGGCTTTGAAGTGGGCCTGAACCAGCCCTTTTTCCTGATTGCGGGCCCCTGCGTCATTGAGTCCGAGCAATTGCAGATGGACACCGCAGGCACATTGAAAGAAATCACCACTTCTCTGGGCATTCCGTTCATTTTCAAGAGCAGCTTTGACAAAGCCAACCGCTCCAGCGGCAGCACCTTTCGCGGCCCCGGCATTGAGCGTGGGCTGGAAATTTTGGCCAAGGTCAAGCGCGAACTCGGCGTACCCATCCTGACCGACATTCATTCCGAAGACCAGATCAGCCAGGTCGCTTCGGTGGTGGACGTGCTGCAAACGCCCGCATTTTTGTGCCGGCAAACCGACTTCATTCGCGCCGTGGCGCAGTCGGGCTTGCCGGTCAACATCAAAAAAGGCCAGTTTCTGGCGCCCGGTGACATGAAAAACGTGATCGACAAGGCGCGTGCGGCGGCACGCGAAAAAGGCTTGAATGAAGACAACTTCATGGCCTGCGAGCGCGGTGTCAGTTTTGGTTACAACAACCTGGTGAGCGACATGCGCTCACTGGCGATCATGCGTGATACCGGTGCGCCGGTGGTGTTTGATGCCACGCACTCGGTGCAATTGCCGGGTGGCCAAGGCACCAGCAGCGGCGGCCAGCGCGAAATGGTGCCGGTGCTGGCGCGCGCGGCGGTGGCAGTGGGCGTGGCCGGAGTGTTCATGGAAACGCATCCCGACCCCTCCAAGGCATTGAGCGACGGCCCTAACGCCGTGCCACTTAAACACATGCGTGCCCTGCTGGAGACTTTGGTGGCACTGGATGCAGTGACCAAGAAAAGCGGTTTTCTTGAAGATTGTTTCAAGGACTGATCGGTTGCTCAGAAATATGAGTCAGGGTTTAATCCATAGCCATTCGGGCTGAGCTTGTCGAAGCGTATTTTTGCCAATCCGATTCGTCAATGCCCTTTGACAAGCTCAGGGCGAACGGAACTACAACATAAGGAAAGAAGAAAATGAGTGCAATTGTTGACATCGTCGGGCGTGAAATTCTGGATTCGCGCGGCAACCCCACCGTGGAATGTGATGTGCTGCTGGAGTCCGGCACCATGGGCCGCGCGGCCGTGCCCTCGGGCGCCTCCACCGGCAGCCGGGAAGCGATTGAACTGCGTGACGGCGATAAGAGCCGTTACCTGGGCAAAGGCGTACTCAAGGCGGTGGAACACATCAACACCGAGATTTCTGAAGCCGTGCTCGGCCTCGATGCGTCGGAACAGGCGTTCCTGGACAAGACCCTGATTGACCTGGACGGCACCGACAACAAATCACGCCTGGGTGCCAACGCGATGCTGGCAGTCTCGATGGCGGTGGCGCGTGCCGCCGCGGAGGAGTCCGGACTGCCGCTGTACCGCTACTTTGGCGGCATGAACGCGGTGCAGATGCCTGTGCCCATGATGAATGTCGTCAACGGCGGCGCGCACGCCAACAACAGCCTGGACATCCAGGAGTTCATGATCATCCCGCTGGGTGCGTCGAGTTTTCGCGAAGCCCTGCGTTACGGCGCGGAGGTGTTTCATGCCCTCAAGAAGATCATCCACGACAAGGGCATGAGCACCGCTGTCGGTGACGAAGGCGGCTTCACCCCCAGCGTGGCGAGCCACGAAGAGGCGATTCAATTGATTCTGCAGGCGATCGATGCCGCCGGCTACACCGCAGGCGAGCAGATTGCCATTGGCCTGGACTGCGCTGCCAGCGAGTTCTACAAGGACGGCAAGTACCAGCTTGGGGCTGAAGGCCTGAGCTTGAACGCGCAGGAATGGACCGACATGCTGGCGGCCTGGGTCGACAAGTACCCGATCATCAGCATCGAAGACGGCATGGCGGAAAACGACTGGGACGGCTGGAAGATTTTGACCGACCGCCTGGGCAAACATGTGCAAATCGTGGGTGACGACCTGTTCGTCACCAACACCAAAATCTTCAAGGAAGGCATCGACAAGGGCATTGCCAATTCCATCCTGATCAAGATCAACCAGATCGGCACCTTGACCGAGACCTTTGCCTGCATCGAGATGGCCAAGCGTGCCGGTTACACCGCTGTCATCAGCCATCGCTCGGGCGAGACCGAAGACTCCACCATTGCCGACATTGCGGTGGGCACCAACGCCGGTCAGATCAAGACCGGCAGTCTGAGCCGCTCCGACCGCATGGCCAAGTACAACCAGTTGCTGCGCATTGAAGAAGATCTGGGTGAGATCGCCTTCTACCCGGGACGCGCGGCTTTTTATAACTTGCGCTAAGCGCATTCATGGGCCAGCGCGTTGTCCCGGCTATCCTGATCACACTGCTCGTGATTCTTCACGCGCAGCTGTGGTGGGGCCGCGGCAGTCTGCCCAACGTGGCCCATCTGACGCAACAGCTCAATTCTCAAAAAGAACTGAACCAGCAGGCACAGCTGGCCAACGACCGGCTCGCCGCTGAAGTGCGGGACCTGCAGGAAGGCCTGGAAATGGTCGAAGAAAAGGCCCGCATGGAGCTCGGCATGGTCAAGCCCAATGAGATCTTCGTGCAGTTTGCGCGCTCTCCCACGCCCGCAAAGGCACGCTGATCCCCACGCTGGTCGCCTGCTACTGGACTGTCTCGCTGGCAGGAGGAAGATCACCGGGAACCCTGAAAATTCGATCCACGTCGATCGGGTCAAACCGGTACTGCACGCCACAAAATTCGCAGCCGACCTCAATTTCACTGCGTTCGTCGATGATGCTGTGCGCCTCCTGGGCACCGAGCCCCAGGATCATGCGGCTGACGCGTTCGCGACTGCAGGTGCAGGAAAAATGCGGCACGGCATCCTCGGCCAAAGGCGCAAAACGCACCAGCTTTTCTTCCCAGAACAGGCGCCGCAAAATAGTGTCGGCGTCAAGCTCAAGCAGCTCTTCTCGCTTGAGCGTCGACGCCAGCAGTGCAATGCGCTTGTAGTGTTCGTTAGTGCCGATTTCATCTTCATTGGCCTGACTTAACCGACTGCCCGCCAGATTGCCAGCCCCGGCCATCGGCAGGCGCTGAATCAGCAGCCCGGTGGCCATCTTGTCGTCAGCAGCCAGCACCAGCGTCGTGTCCAGCTGTTCACTTTGCAGCATGTAATGCGCCAGCACATCGCTGAACTTTTCCAGCTTTTCATGCGCATCACCCAATAAGGACACCACGCCCTGGTAGGGTTGCTGACCGGGGAATCGGGTTTGGGGGTCGAGCGTGATGGCGCATTTGCCGTGGCTATTCACGTTGACCATCTGGCTCAGGCGGGCCTCTGGCGCCACCTCGCCCGTAACCGTGGCCGTGGCACGCAAACCAAAATCAGGCTGCACCTCGACCACCGCCAGTTTGACCGGACCATCACCGAGCACCTGCAAGATCAGCGAACCATTGAATTTGATGTTGGACTGCATCAAGGTGGCCGCTGCCACCATCTCGCCCAACAGGTTTTGCACCGGCAGCGGGTAACTGCCCGCCGCACTGCTGGCGGCGCGGCGCCGCAGAATCTCGGTCCAGGCGTCGCCCAAGCGCACCAGCACTCCGCGCACCGGCAGACCATCAAATATGAATTTATGAATTTCAGACACGCCATTCTTCCCGATACAGTTCAAGTCATTTCGAACCCGTCCGGGTCCGCACAAGCCCTTTAGCTTGGGCTCAACCCGTTTTTTTCAACCCAAGCCGAAAGCGGCGCGCATTGGCCATGTAATGCTGCGCACTCAGGCGTAGACCCTCCAACTCGTCGGGCCGGAGCTGGCGCACCACCTTGGCCGGGCTGCCCAGAATCATCGAACCATCGGGGAACTCCTTGCCTTCGGTCACCAGTGCGCGCGCACCCACCAGGCAACTCTTGCCGATTTTTGCGCCGTTGAGTACCACCGCGCCCATGCCGATCATGGAATCATCGCCCACGGTGCAGCCATGCAGCGTCACCTGATGCCCCACCGTCACGCCCTCGCCCACGCTCAAGGGCTTGCCCACGTCCGCATGCAACACGCTGGCATCCTGAATGTTGCTGCCCCGGCCGATGCGAATAGGCGCCGTGTCGCCGCGAATCACCACGCCAAACCAGACGCTGACTTCGTCCGCCAGCGCCACATCACCGATGACCTGGGCGCTGTCAGCCACCCAGCTTGAGTCTGCGATGCGGGGCGCCAAGCCGTCGAGTTCATAAATTGCCATCGTTCGTCCTGTTGTTCAACAAAGCGGGCATTGTAGGGATGCCGACCGCATCAGTAGCCTACCCGCGCGGATGGTGCTGCGCATGCAGCACCTTGAGCCGTTCGCGCGCCACATGGGTGTAGATGGTGGTCGTTGAAATGTCCACATGCCCCAGCAGCATCTGCACGGCACGCAAATCGGCCCCATGGTTGAGCAGATGCGTGGCAAAAGCGTGGCGCAAGGTGTGCGGCGACAGTGGGGCCGTGATGCCCGCACTGAGCGCATACTTTTTCACAATCATCCAGAACATGACGCGGCTCATGGCGGTGCCGGGCGTGGCGCCGCGCTTAGTCACAAACAGGTCCTCCGTCTGCTTGCCCGCCAGCAACTCCGGGCGGGCCTGCGCCAGATAGCGCTTGACCCAGAGGCTGGCCACTTCGCCAAACGGCACCAGTCGCTCCTTGTTGCCTTTGCCAAAAACACGCAACACGTTGTCCGACAGGCTGACGTTGAACACCTTGAGCGTGACCAGCTCACTCACCCGCAGACCGCTGGCGTACATCAGCTCCAGCATGGTGCGGTCGCGCACGCCCAGCGGCGTCTGCTCATCAGGCGCGGCCAGCAACGCTTCAACCTGGAACTCGCTCAAAGTCTTGGGCACGCGCAGGGCTTGCTTGGCGGCCTGCAATTTGAGCGTCGGATCCGTGCTGATCAGGCGCTCGCGCAGCGCCCAGCGGAAATAGCGCTTGAACACCGTCAGCCGCCGGTTGGCGGTGCTGGCCCTGGTGGCACTGTGTTGCGCAGCAAAGTAGCTGTTCAAATCATGCTCCAGCGTCTCGGACAAGGCCTTGTGCTGCGGTTGCAGCCAGGCGCAATACAGCGTCAGATCGCGCCGGTAGGCCGCGAGCGTGTTCTTGGACAAGCCTTCCTCCAGCCACAGCGCATCAATGAAGGCGTCAATGGCGGCTGCGCCCGGCGGCGTCATGGTTTGCTCTGGCATGGTGATGGGGCGCGTCAAGGACTTGTTGGCGTGAAGACTGAAGCTGCATGGTAACTGCCGCCAGCGCTGCGGCCCTGGCCATCGCGCCACGGCCCAGCCGCTGGACGGGCGCGTTTGACTGTTATTCTCAAGCCGTGAATTACGCGCAACTTCTTTTTCCTGACTTTTCCCTGATTCTGTGCGGCTACCTGGTTTGCCGATACACCGCGCTCAACCGCACCGTGTGGGCGCAGGTTGAGACGCTGGTGTATTTTTTCTTCTTCCCGGTGCTGCTGTTTCACTCCATCATCAGAAGCCCGCTCGACATCGGATCTGCCACCAACTTCATTGGCGCGGGCTGGGCCTTGGGGCTGACGGGCATCGCACTGGCTTATTCAGTGCCGTATTGGCCGGGGTTGCGGCGCCACATTCCAGCACGTCAGCATGCCGCCAGTGCCCAGGTGGCTTTTCGCTTCAACTCGTTCATTGGCCTGGCGCTGGCCGACCGGCTGGCCGGGGCGCAGGGCTTGCTGCTGATCGCCCTGCTGATTGGCGTGTCGGTGCCGCTGATGAACGTGGGCGCGGTGTGGCCGATGGTGCGCCACGCCGAGCGTGGGTTGGCGCGCGAACTGCTGCGCAACCCGCTCATCATCGGCACGGCGCTGGGGCTGGCGGGCAATTTGCTGGGCCTGTCGCTGCCGATCTGGTTGGAGCCGACCGTCAGCCGCATCGGCGCCGCGTCCTTGGCACTGGGCTTGATGGCAGCCGGTGCCGGGATGCAATTGAGTGCGCTCAACCGGGCCAAAACCCTGGCGCTGGCGCTGCTGACGATTCGGCATTTATTCATGCCGCTGGTGGCCTGGGGCTTGTCGCGCCTGTTCGGGCTTGACCCGGTTCAAACCAGCATCTTGCTGGCGTTTTCGGCGCTGCCCACGGCATCGAGCTGCTACGTGCTGGCGGCGCGCATGGGCTATGACGGCCCCTATGTGGCGGGACTGGTGACCGTGTCAACCGTGCTGGGCGTACTCAGCTTGTCGTTCGCGCTGGGCGTATTGCAGGCGTTGTAGGCGTCTGCAACAAGAACAGTTTGATGCGGTCCTCACCTCTGTCAGATCACGGTTTCAGCAAGACCTTCAGCACATTTTGCAGTCTGCGCGCCACGCCAGCGTCAAACTGACTGGCCAACACGGCGGCCGTGTCCTGGCCCCAGGTTTGCGCTGGTGCTGGATCGTTGCGTTTGGTCAGCAGCTGCAATTGCAGCAGGCGCCGGGCGCTCAGGTGTTCAGCGGGGGTAGGCAACTCTGCGGCCATTTCGAGTCGCAACAAAGCCGTGCTGGCATCGCCTGCGGGTGCTTGCGCCAACGCCTTGGCCCAGTTGCTGCGGCCAGCAGCGGTGACGCGGCTACCGAGTTCCTGCTGCGAGGGCATTTGATCGGCAGAGCGCTGCTCCCACGCGGCTAACAACTGGGTCAGGGCCTCGCCGTGCGCCTGCGCCGCGAGTTTGCGCAGGGTCAACTGAGCGTGTTCCAGCGCATCACGCTGGGCACGAAACGCGGTGTCACCCAGACGGGGCGCTTCTTGCCAGGCATCGGCGGCAAAAGGACGCGCGTCACGGGCATCGCGACGCGGGGCCCGGTCATCGGGTCGACCGGCAAAACTGGCATCACGCGGGCCACGGCTGGCGTCTCTGGCGCCATCGCGGCCACCATCTTTGCGGTCGCCAAACTTGCCGCCACGCCCCATTGGTGCCGGCTCGGTCTTTTTCATGCCGGGACGATCATCACCGCGCACGGCCACCACCGGACGGGGTGCGGCTTTAGGTGGTGGCGGCGGCTCCGCGGGCGCGGCTGGCTCTGCCGACTCAACCGCAGCAGATGCCTCAGTCAACTCAGCCACTGCTGGCGCTTCCTGGCCAGACAGCGCCTCCGACGGTTCAGTTATAGCTTCTTTATTAATAGCTACCTGCGCAGCATTGACGGGGGCTAGAGCCTTATTTGACTCATTTTCTTCAAGCGTTGGCAGCGCGGCTTGCGCCGCTTTGGCCTGGGCCTGACCGCGCAAGGCGGCCTCCAGTGCGCTCATGGCGCTGCGAATCAGTTGCGCATCGCCAGCGGCATTGGCTGCTTCGAGCGCCTTGGCGGCATCGAGCACGGTGCGGTCGCGTTCACCCAGCGCCGCGTCAGCCTTTTCCCGCTCGGCCGTCTTGCGGTTGAAGGCTTCGTCGATCGGCTTGCGAAAGGCGTCCCACAGTTTTTGTTCTTGACGTCGCTCCAGCGGTACCACATGGGTCTCGGCCTGCCAACGTTGCTGCAAAGCCTTGACGTCATCAATACGCAGCACGGGCTCGGCCCCCAGCGCCCGGGCTTCGTCGATCAGGGCGTGGCGCGTGGTCAGGCTCTGCTTCTGCAAGGCCTCCAGTGGCGCGGCGGCCTTGTCAATAGCCGCCTTCCAGAGCGGCTGCAGCTCGGCAAACATCTTCTCGCCGACGTGGCCGCCGTCACGCCAACGGTCGCCAAACTGGTGCAGCAGGCGGTTGAAGCCTTTCCAGTCGTTGTCCAGCGCCACCGGGTTGGCAGCGGCCCAGGCATTGACTTCTTCAATCAGCGCCAGGCGCTGCGCCCGATGCTCGGCCGACTCGGCTTTGACCTTCTCCAGCCAGGCTTCGACCACCTTGTAGGCTTCGTTGCAGGCATCGTCAAAACGCTTCCACAAACCATGATTGGGCACGCCGCCCTGGTCGGTCTGTTTCCACTGATCACGCAGCGTGCGCAGGCTCTCCTGCATCTTGCGTCCACCGATGGCCTGCCCTTCCGGGCGCGTGAGCAAGCCTTCGGCCTTGGCCACCAGTTCCTCGCGCAGTTGGTCGGCACGCCAACGCTGCCAGCCTTCCAGCTCGCCGGCAGCCGCCAGCGCGGCATGGGCCTGGTTCTCCAGCTTGTCGTCGATGATCTTGCCGAATTCCTTGAGCGCATTGCGCAAGGCACTGGCGGCACCGGCACTCGCTTTGCCATGTCCTTCGGCCACTTCTTGCTCTAATTTCAATAGCGCATCACGAACAACTGACAAGGCCTGCGCCTTGATTTCTGGATCTACCTTGGCTTTTTGCGGCCGCGCCGCTGCTTCCAGCGGCACACCGCGCAGCACGCGCAGCTCATCAGCCCACACCGGCACCGGCGGCAAGGCAGCTGCCGGGTCACTGGCCGCAGCCACGGCTTGAGCCAAAGCATTCTTGAAAGCGTCCCACACCAGCAGCAGCTGCGCGCGCGAGGCGTCCAGCAGCGGCGGGAACTTGGTGTCAACACTGGGCCAATTGGCGTCCCCGGACAAGGCCAGCGCCTGCGCCTGCCAGTGCTCCACATCAGCCTGCAAAGCTTCCAGCACGGTCTGCGCGTCGCGCCACGGCTTGGTCGACAAGACCTCAATGCGCTGTGCCAGCAGCACCGCGGCTTCGCGTTGCACCTGCACCCGATGCTGCAGATCTTCAATAACCTTGATCCGGTCAACCAGCTGGCTCTTGAGAGTCGCCAACGGCTCCTTGCTTAAAGGCGCACCCGCCTTGGCGGCATCGCGCTGCCAAGCCATGGCATCGGCGATGTTGAGTTTGGCCGAGCCCAACAAGGCCTGCGCCTTGTCCGCCCATTCTTGCGCAATCGACTCCTGGCTCTTGCTGCGCTTGAGCTCTTCAAGCTTTTCGCGCAGCAGTTTGGCAGCGCCTTTGTCTTTGCCACTGATCTCCTTGAAGACGGCCTGCATGTGCTCGGCACTGGGCGCTGTCGCCAGCCAGTCACGGATGCGCGCCGTTCTATCACCCGAGGTATGGGCTGAGAAGGCGCCGCCGGTCATCGCATCCAGCGGATGGGGCTCATGGGCTTTGGCCGGAGTGGGCGTCACGTCGGGCGCTTGAACAGTTTTGTTGAGGGCAGAAAAAGGAAACATGAATCGCACAAGCAAAGAATAGGAAAAATCCCCGCCATTTCTCGGACAGGGCTGAAGCGCTATTTTCGCCGCTATTTCCCGGATGTAGCAAAAAGTCTGTTGATCGACCGCATATTGCTAAAAATCAAGCCGCGCCCAAGCCCCAGTGCTACCGTCCAATTTCGGTTATTTGCACATTTCGCCGGTTTTAATAATCTAATTTAGAATAAAGACTCAATTCATTATTGTTGACTCGATATATAAAGTGCACCTAGAATCCGCCGTCCCTGCTGAAACCCAGGGATAACCCGAACCCGCTGCCGAACCCGGCATAGTCAAATCTCTGCACAACACCCATGACATACATCGCAGGATATTGATAGCGTACCAACCTAAACGAGGTGCCCACGGTGCTGGACTGCTTGCAGTCCAAATCCACGAGCCCCCGCGAACGAAGGAAGAGCTATGACAGCGTCTGAGAAATTTACCCTGGGTCTACGGTCTTTTGCGACCGTCATCACCAAAGGCGTCTTTGAAATCACCCACAGCAGTTTTGCCCTGATCGGGCTGGCTGTTATCTTTGGCATCATTACCTTGACCGCCCGGCCCGAGCTGCGCCAGCTTGGAGAAGTCAAGCTATTTAGCTGGCTGCAAACGCGCCAGGTTGTAGAGTCGGGTCTCGAAAGCGAGCCTGATGCGATTGATCGGGCCACCGCCAGCAACCCGAAAGATCTACCCAAGCAACAAGCGGCGGTGGCGTTTTGGCTGAGTAAAAAATACCGCGTGGCGCCGGAACCCGTGAGTGCACTGGTGGCGGAGGCGTACAAACTCAGCGAGCGCACCAAGCTTGACCCCACGCTGATTCTGGCGGTGATGGCGATTGAATCGGGCTTTAATCCGTTTGCACAAAGCCCGGTGGGGGCGCAAGGCCTGATGCAAGTCATGACCCACATTCACAAGGACAAGTACGCCAACTTTGGTGGCCAACTCGCCGCCTTTGATCCGCTCACGAACCTGCAGGTAGGCGTGAAGGTGCTGCAAGAATGCATCAAGCGTGCCGGGTCCGTCGAAGGCGGGCTGCGCTATTACGTCGGCGCTGCCAATATAGAAGATGATGGCGGCTATGCAGGCAAAGTCATCGCGGAGCACGCGCGACTGCAACGTGTGGCCCAGGGCCGTGCCGTGCCGATCTTCCGCCCCCAAGCCGCTCCTGCACCAGCGCCCATCAATCCTGAAGACAGGCCGGAGATCGTGGCCGCTCTGTTCAATTCCTGATACCAGTCGATGGTTGCGGGGGGCAGATGCGGTGTTGCGTCGGTTAAACTCGGGCGGCACGCGACTGGCGATAGGCGCTCGACCCGATAAGGGCATGAGACGCTGAAGTGGGAACACCACGGGGGAGCGTGCCACATAGCCTATCTGGCAACTGTGATTAGCCGTTCGCCTGGGCAGCCCTGGGATCAAATGCTTGACCCCCAGGCCCAATGTCTTCAAGGACTGCCATGTACGACCGTAAGATTCTCATTGAACAAACCGATCCCGAAATTTTTGCTGCTATTGCAGCGGAAAACGCGCGCCAGGAACAGCACATTGAGCTGATCGCCAGCGAAAACTACGCCTCGCCCGCCGTCATGGCCGCGCAAGGCACACAACTAACTAATAAGTATGCTGAGGGCTACCCTGGTAAACGCTACTACGGCGGTTGCGAGTTTGTGGACATCGCCGAGCAACTGGCCATCGACCGCGTCAAGCAAATCTTTGGTGCCGAAGCCGCCAACGTGCAGCCGCATTGCGGCGCCTCCGCCAACGAAGCCGTGTTTCTCGCCTTCTTGAAGCCCGGCGACACCATCATGGGCATGAGCCTGGCCGAAGGCGGCCACCTGACGCATGGCATGGCGCTGAACATGAGCGGCAAGTGGTTCAATGTTGTGTCATACGGACTAAACGACAAGGAAGAAATTGATTACGACGCCATGGAGCGCAAAGCCCATGAGTCCAAACCCAAGCTGATCATTGCCGGCGCCTCGGCCTACAGCCTGCGCATTGACTTTGAGCGCTTTGCCAAGGTCGCCAAGGACGTGGGTGCGATCTTCATGGTCGACATGGCGCACTACGCCGGCCTGATTGCAGCTGGCATTTACCCCAACCCGGTGCCGCACGCCGATGTAGTGACCTCCACCACCCACAAGAGCCTGCGCGGCCCGCGCGGTGGCATCATTTTGATGAAGGCGCAGCACGAAAAAGCCATCAACAGCGCCATCTTCCCCGGTCTGCAGGGCGGCCCGCTGATGCATGTGATCGCTGCCAAGGCGGTCGCATTCAAAGAAGCGCTGCAGCCCGAATTCAAGATTTACCAGCAACAGGTGCTGACCAATGCGCGCATCGTGGCTGAAACACTGGTGTCGCGCGGCCTGCGAATCGTCAGCGGTCGCACCGAAAGCCATGTGATGCTGGTCGACCTACGTGCCAAGGGCATCACCGGCAAAGAGGCCGAAGCCGTGCTCGGCAGCGCCCACATGACCATCAACAAAAATGCCATCCCGAACGACCCGGAGAAACCCATGGTGACCAGCGGCGTGCGCATCGGCACTCCCGCCATGACGACCCGTGGCTTCAAGGACGAAGAAGCCCGCATGACTGCTAATTTGATAGCGGATGTACTAGACAATCCGAGGGATGCAGCCAATATTGATGCAGTGCGCGCCAAAGTCAACGCGCTGACCGCGCGCTTCCCGGTTTACGGCTGAACCACCGTTCGGACTGAGCTTGTCGACGTCCTGCAAGTGAAAAAAGATGAAATGCCCCTTCTGCAGTCACTCTGAAACCCAAGTGGTGGAAACCCGGATTTCTGAAGACGGGGACTCCATCCGGCGTAGGCGCCAATGCGCATCCTGTCAAAAACGCTTCACCACGTATGAGCGGCCCGACGTGTCCTTTCCGGCCATCGTCAAAAAAGATGGCCGGCGCATTGAATACGATCGCGCCAAATTGCTGGCCTCCATGAAACTGGCGCTGCGCAAACGCCCGGTGAGTACCGAGCAGGTGGACGGCGCCGTGGAGCGCATAGAAGAAAAGCTTCTCATGCAAGGGGTGCGCGAGCTTCCCTCCGCCCGCCTGGGCGAACTCGTGATGCGCGAGCTAAGGAAGCTCGACAAAGTGGCCTATGTGCGCTTCGCCAGCGTCTACCGCAGCTTTGAGGATATTGACGAGTTCAAGACGCTGGTGGATGAGGTACGGCGGTAGGCCACGCGAACGGGCGCAAGCCCACCGCGCTGACGACCTTATTTCCAGCATTCTGGAACTGTGGGGCCACTGGCACTGCGGCCCTTGACGCCGGTGTTGGTCAGTGTCAGGTTGCCACATTTGTCCGTAGTCGCCGGCGTGGCAGTCAACGTGTAGGAATTAACACTGACGGCGCTGATCGAAAGTCCATATTTTGGACTTTCCGAAGGCACGGACTGCAAGCGCGTTGGCAAGTCAGGTGCGTCCCCCGCGTCATTTTTGGTGTAGCGGCTGTTCGCCGCATAGAACCGTTCCATGAACTGCTGCGCCTCCAGCAAAGCCGCCCTGGCAGCCGAGCGATCACCGCGCTTCACACTTTCTGTATAGCTTGGATACGCGACGGCAGAGAGAATGCCAATGATGGCAACCACAATCATCAACTCAATCAAGGTGAAACCCGATTGATGTCCTTTGTGCCCGCCATCTGCCCCGTCATTTAGCAAGTTCATATTTTTTTCAGTAAAAGACTAACGATCAGAGAATCGGTGGATTGATGATGCGGCGCCATACGCGGTCTTTCACCTTTCTCGCCCCACCAGATTCATCAGGATCTTCGATGGAAGCCCCCATCTGGCTCGTGGTATTTTGAATGCTGATCTTGGTTTTGCAGAGGCCGCCAGAACAGACAGGCGAGCCACGCACGACCGCATCGATACCGTCGGCGTTGGTGCCATATCCGGCAACGATCGCATCACTGTCGTTGATCAAACCGTTGCCATCCGTGTCAAACATGCGATAGCTCGGATTCACCCCTTGTTCCACCGGGATCAACAAATTTGTCCCAGACCCGGTTGCTGATTCGCACACCGCCACACCAGTCGCCGGCTTCACCACGCTCACCAGTGCCAGCTTGGCACTCACTACCTGCGGCGGGTAAACCACCCGCATGCCAGATGCAACATCCAGGTTGATCACCCAGCCACGCTGGGTCGCACTGGTCCAGTCGACAGGGGTCCCAGTCAATGAATAAAAGGTCGCGCCGCCTGTGCCAGACACGGCCACCAAAGAACGTGAGACCACATTCGCTCGTCCCATCGGCCTCAAAACTGAATCGCCAGCCTTGTCCCAAATACCATAGGTGGCTTGGGTTGCAGTGGAATTGGCATCGTCCTCCGTTGCCAACAATCCAGTCCCGAATACGACAATCTTGCCCCCAAGCGAATGGTCAAACAAGATTGGGGGTTGGGTGATGGGCTGCGCTACACCATCGGTGTGCGTTGCCGTAAAAAACGCTGATCCGCCCGAAACTTCAAAACGACTGGTTGCAGTGGCCAGATAGTCAAACTTCCACAAGCTACCATTCAAGTCGCCAGCATACAAGGTGGTGATCTGGCCAACGCCATTGCGCACCACACCGACACCACCCAAACCATTTGCCCCAGCTGCCCCCACCTCCAGCGTCTGCGCGACACCGGTCTGCAAATTGACAACAAACAACACGGCTTTGCCAGCGTCGCTAAAGTTTCCATTGCCAAAAATGGCGACCCATTCACCGTTGGGCAACACGCCAACCTGCATTGGCGCTTGCACATAACCCAGATCACCATTGGCCGCGCTGCTCAACTCCCAGCGCACCGACGATGCACCCAAGCTCGCCGTATTCGTGACGTCCAGGCCAAAGACCGCCCGACCGCCAGAACCCAATGATCCCAGCACGTAGTTGCGCCAACTGGCGCTGCCTGCTCCCGGGGCGTTCACAAAGGCATCGGCCTCCACCAGCGGGCCATCCACATAAAACTGGTGGTACAGCGAAGTAGTGCCATAAGTCTTATCCGCCAACTTGGACAAATTCGAATAGACAGTCTTGGGTACATAAGCAAACACCTCCTTGCCGTCATCCGCTGGCGTGACGCCAAGGGTGTCCTTGAAGGCATGCAACATGCCGTCATTGCCACCCACAAACAGGGTTGCGGTGCGGCCTGACTTATATGTCAGAAAGCTGGCGTAACTGGCGCCCCCCTGGGCCGCAGGCAAGGTGGCATAACCCATGTTGAGAGAATCCTTGACCAATACCGGGTTGGAGTTGATGAAGTCACCCAGCACGCCCTTGCGCGCCCTGAAGGGCTGCCCTGCCCCTTCCTTGCTTCGATCGCCACGCAGAAAATCAACCATGTCCAATGCCGTGCTGGTTGGCGTTGTACTGACCGTACCTAGATTGGATTGATTGGTGGACCCCATGGAGGCCCAGGTGAACGCTACAGCGGCCGCCGGTGTGGTGTCCGTACTCCAGGTCACAATATTTCGACTCCCCCAGGCGGGCAATTTGGACTCAGCCGTCCAGATTTGTGCGCCGGCTTGACCATTGGCATCCAAAATGTAGGTTTGGATGTCCCCATTCCAATCGCCGGTTTTGTACAAGGGCACATATTTGCGGTTACCGTCCTGCAAAACAGTCGACGCGGTGGCCACCCCTGCCTCACGCAACTCGCGCTGCAACGCTTGTCCCACAGAATTTCGAACTGCCGAGGCCAGTTCGGTTGGATCTTTGGCACTGATGAATTCGCCACGGCTGTTCAAAGCGGAATGCCACAAATCGTCAATCTCATCAGTGCCCCATACCTTGTCACCTGAGGTAAGTGCCGGCAAATCCGTATCGGGGTTCAGCAACCCGCCGGGCAACTTATCAGGAACCATCGTCCCCCGCACCCCCAAGCCAACCATGAAGTTAACCATGTGCTGCCAAAATGCCGGATTGTCAGCGGATGGAACCACATTGTTGGAAAGATCCGTCCGCAGGTCCTTCTTCCAGTACGCCATCGAGTAGTCGGCGAGGGTATCTGACTTTTCATCCTTGTAGGGCCGCGTGGCGAGGTACTGGTAGGTCCGCCCGGTGGCTGTGATGACATCACCCTTGGTATTGTCTGAATTGCCGACAGCGGTGGTCGTACCATTCCAATAGCCGTCAGTCACCATAATGTGGTAAGAACGCCGGCAAGATTTGTCTGCCGTCGTGTTGGTGACACCAGGATTGTCTGACCAAGGGCCCTTGCTGTCGCTACGGGAATAATATTCGCCAACCGCGCGCATGGCGCCGGGTAATGGCGTACCACCCTCGGCGGGCAGCGCATAGAGCCAGTCAAATAGATCGCCTTTAGTGGTGGAGGTGAAATCACGCACACCGGCTTTGATCACTTTGGTGCTGACGCCGTCAATCGACGTCGAAGTGTCATCGTTGATACGCCCCCAACCAACACGGAAAGTGTCCGTGGACTCAGCAAAGGCTTCAACCAGGGCGCCGCGCGCCAGCAAATTGCGCGTGCGGTAGTAGGTGAACCAGTTGGCAAAATTTTGCCGCTCTTCAACTTGCGAACAACCCGATGCGCCAATCGCGCCGGTGCAATCCGTGCGTGCTGCGACTTTGATGAAAGTCGACTCGCGGTTGATGGAGTATTCGGTGTAATTGCCAGCCGTCGTTGGGTCTTTGTAGGCACCAGCCGCTGTCTTGTTGAGACGGAAGAACAGCCCGGGGTCGTAGTCGTGCTTCGCACTATCTCCGGAAGACTGGCAACCGCTATTATCGTCAAGCCGAAAGCACCATCTCGTTTTCACATCGCGAACGTCGGTTAGATTGACGACATCAACCGTAGAAGGATTCATCGGGTTGCGGTAGGCGGCGGTAACGGGTGAGTTCGCCATCCGGCCTGCCGGATTGGTCGATGTCGCCGCTGGCAGTGGATAGGTCGCGAGCGCCCATGGCAAATAGCGCACTTCGGGGTTGTAGTAAATGGTATTGGTGTCGGGCGAGCGCATCAATTTTTGACGGTAGTTTTTCGTACCGCGCTGGGCGGCGATCGTTCCATCAAATTGACTTGCAACTCCTTGACTCGAACCTGGTCCACCCAGTGTCGCGTTATCCCCCGGATCCATACGAACTGAAGCCCCACCGATTGGATTGTCCACGGAATAGGCGCCTACATAAATCTTGTTTTCAGGCATGTGTTGAAACATCATCGAACCCGAATCATCCATCGTCAGCATGATGTTGGGTTTGACACCGCCACCATCGCGACTCAGCAGCGGTTTTTGCGAGGGCTGAGCCAACGCGGCACCGGCGAGCAAGATCGTGGCAAGACTGACCGCCAGCATCAAGGGCCGCACGGGCAGCAGCAATTTGTTCATGGACACGATCGTCTCCTTTTTCACTGTAAATTGATGGTCGACTGCAGCCACACCACCGAGCCACCGGTCGTCTTGCCGGTTGTTGAGTCAAAGGTGTAGTCGGGGCTGAAGCCCCTGGCGGTGATCACGTAAGCCAGATTGCCGTCAGCCATGGTCTGCTTTTCCGCCACGCATTCCGGCAATTTGCTTGGCTTGAAGGAACTGTCGGAAGATTTGATCTGGAGCTGTGGCAAAGGAGTCTTGGACGCCGATGCGCCGCCAGTGCCAATCCATGTTGCCGTCTGCTCCCACCCCGTAGCAGCACCAGCGGCAACCGTGATGATGTTGGCCTCCACCAAAGGGGTACCCAGCCTGCCGGCTGGAGCGGCCACATCGTCGGGCTTTGCCAATTCGGCTTCGCAGTACCTCAAAGCAGCCTCAGCATATTGCTGCGCCAGATTCTGCAAACGAATATTGTTGGTCACCTTTTCACCTGATGTGGCGTTGCGAATGGCCGCCGCCGACGTCAGGCCGATGATCACCAGCATGATCAGCACAATGATGAGCGACACGCCCGCCTGCCGGGCGTGCCAGGAATCACGTGAGGAAGAGGAGTGGGAATTCATAGCCACCTTAAAAAGCCATTTTGTTGCGTAAGGTCACCGTGGTGAAGTACGCACGCCGCAAAAATTTGTCGGTGATGGTCTGTTCAGTCGAATCACAATCCAGGTACTTTGGCGGTAACAATGGATCCGGATACAAATCCATGTCAAGGACAGCCTCGCTGCTGCGGATGAGCAAACACACCTTGACGGCAATCACATTGGCAAAACTTGCATCCGCCAAATTGCCAGCCGTGACGTAGCGCAACACACGGCGGTGGTCCAGTGCCACGACTGGCGTGGGCACCACTCCCGCCAGGGGTGCCACGCCCGCCTCGCCGTACCAGAACTTCATGGCTTCGACGTTGTCCACCAGAGGCTGACCTGCTGAGCCCTGCCGACTGGCACAGTGCAACTCAGAGCGCCCAGAAGTACCCGTCAACAGGTAATAGCGGTTGAAGGCGATGTAAAACGTATTGGTTGGATCGATGGTTAATCCGTTCCCCAGGCAATCAGACGGCACACTCCCAGGAGAAGAAGTGGGCACCGTGTTCGTGAAGTCGGCTTCATAAACCATCTCAATGGCAGGCGATTTCGGCGTCCCTGTCTCGCAAGCCACATCCCCAACCACGTTCTCGTCAGCAAATCCTTCATCACAGCCAAACACGGGGCGTCCTGAATAAGTCCGTAATAAGTTTCCAGTAAAAGTTGGCGGCACAGTCGCCGGGGTAACTGGTTCAAAGCCCGTGGGCTGTGCGTACCCGGCCAGCAGCAAATCCCGCGATAGAAGCCCCAAACCAAGCTGTGCGTTTTCATTCATCTCGGCATAGGCTGCCTGCTGTGCACTGCTTTTGCCCGACGCCATGTAGCTCACCAGCACCGCACCGACCACCACCAGTCCAATCACCAGCGACACCATGACTTCGACCAGGGACACGCCACGCACGCGTGACCGCAACGCGCTATGCTTCATAGGTTGATCCTGAAAAAACTGCAGCGGATGCTGGCTGGCTCTGGATCGTCACCGCGATTCAGGCTATCGGGGCACTCGGTGGTCAGCGCGGGTGATTCATCCGTGCTCGCTACGGCGGGATCACGCCACACCACCCACAGGTCCATTGCAACCGACCCCGCCTGGCGCATGAGAAATACCGAACCTGCAGGCAACTGGTCGCGCACCAGAATGCGCCACTGCGCCAGATCCAGTGCCGCAATCTGCGCCGGCGTACAGGTAATCGCAGCGGTGTTGCACAGATCGCTGCCGGTGGGCAGCGTTGCCTTGGTTGCCTGCCCGGCAAAATCCGTAGTAAAGTCGTAATCACCCGCAAAAAAACCTGATGCCACCACGGCAGGAACAGCGGGTGGGCCGACAACAGCGGCGACCGCCGCCTGGCCTTTGTTGGCACGCATGCGTTCACCCATGTCACTGGCCAGTTGCGACGCAGTGGCCCGGTATTGCGACATCTTGGTGTAGCGCATGGAAGCCGCATTGACGCCCGCCAAAGCCAGCAAGCCGACGGAGGCAATCACGATGGAAACCAAGACTTCGATCAACGAAGCACCGCCAATGAATCGAGGGTGACGCCGCGTATTGGAGCCTCGGCTTGTTATTAGACGCATGACGAACTCCCCTGGGACCTGAGACCGGCCCGACCGTTGATGGACACACAAACGATGCGTGTCGACCCAGCAGGAACATTGCCGCTGGGAGTAATGATGAACGTCTGGTTAGCCGCCTTGGCCCAGCCAGTGGGTTGGTATCTGAAGTGATATTGAGAGGTTCCGTCGGCTGCGGCAATCGACGCAATCGAGGGCAACACATCTTGCACCCTGACGATCTGATCGCCATCTGCAGTGTCAACGGCTCCATCACCGTCAAAGTCGACGAAAACAATCCAGCCGTCCTTCCACAGCGCCCCGCTGCCGGTGCAACTGGTGCCGTTGGAGGAAGCGCAGACCGTCACCTTGTTTGAACGCTTGACCGCCTCGGATCGAGCAAATCGCATATCACTCACCAAGGCATCCGCGGCCGACCCCACACTGCGCTTCACCAACATGGTCCGAAAACTAGGCACCGCAAATGAAACCAGCACGGCCACAATAGCGACAGTGATCAGCAGTTCAATTAACGTAAAACCTGAGTGACGAGTTTTCATGGCGCTTAGGTTAATCTATGGCGTCCCAACTGGAACCCCATGCCGACGTGCGGTAGAGCCAAGCCGCCAGCCGGCATGTTTTTGGGTCAATAAGAAGCTTCTTCCTAACTTTTGAGCATCAATGTGATTGAACAAGCGATTCGACTGGCCACTCTGGGGCGACTAATGGCGCCACCCAATCCGGCGGTGGGATCTGTCATTGTGTCTAGGACAGGCCAACTCCTGGGCCAAGGCCATACCCAGCACACCGGCGGCCCGCACGCCGAGATCGTGGCTTTGCGCAATGCCGCCGAGCAAGGCCATGTCGTTGCAGGCGCCACCGCCTACGTCACCCTGGAACCCTGCTCCCACCATGGTCGCACCGGCCCGTGCTGCGACGCGCTCATTGCCGCAGGCATCAAAAAAGTAGTGGCTTCCATCGCCGACCCCAATCCACTGGTCTCAGGCCAAGGCTTCGCGCGCCTGCGCGCAGCGGGGGTGGAGGTCGAAGTGCTGCCGACGGATGACCCGCTGGCGATTGCGTCGCGCGAGCTCAACATCGGCTTCTTCAGCCGCATGATCCGCCAAACACCCTGGGTGCGCCTGAAGATGGCGGCCTCGCTCGATGGCAAATCTGCTTTGGAAAATGGCGTGAGTCAGTGGATTACTTCCGAGGCAGCGCGCACCGACGGCCATGCCTGGCGCGCCCGCGCCTGTGCCGTGCTCACTGGCATTGGCACTGTGCTGGCCGACAACCCGAAGCTGGACGTGCGGCTGGTTGACACGCCGCGTCAGCCCCATCTGGTGATCGTGGACAGCCGCCTTGAGACGCCGCTCGATGCTCAACTATTCATAGCTGGTCGCGTTTGCTACATCTACGCAGCAGCCCAAAATGATTTGAGAAAAGCAGCGCTTGAAGCGCGTGGTGCCACGGTGATTTACATACCGGGCCGGGAACCAGGAACAGAAAACAAGGTGGACCTCGCCGCCATGTTGCGAGACCTGGCCGCGCGCGAAATCAATGAACTGCATGTGGAGGCCGGCCACAAACTCAACGGCTCGTTCATTCGGGAGGGTTTGGTGGATGAATTTCTGGTCTACCTCGCGCCCCTGCTGATTGGGCTGGGCAGCGGCATGGCCAACTTCGGACCGATCACGCAACTCAAAGATGCGGTGACCCTGCGCTTTCACAGCGTTGAACCCGTTGGCCCCGACCTGCGCATCATCGCCCGACCACCGGGGCGTGAAGCATTTTGAATGGTCATGGCCGATGGATTTCATGGTGCTATGTATTATATAGCTACTCAGGCAAGTAACACGGGGGCTAGAGGCCAAAAAGGCTTAAATTTTACCCGAACGTCTGCATTGCCGCGTCAAGGCGGAAAGTCGCCAATTCGTTGCCCTCTGGCTGTGCCTGTTTTTGTGGGCAGAACATTGGCGCCAAATCATTCTGAGACAATCGGGACATGTTTACTGGAATCATCATTGGCGTGGGGCGCATCGTCGCCGCCCACGCTCTCGGCAGCTCTTCAACCCACGGCAAGCGATTGAGCATCGAGTGCCCCCCCGCTTTCCTTGACGATGTCGGTTTGGGCGACAGCATTGCCCTCAACGGCGCCTGCATGACGGTGACCTCACGCAATGCCGCACAGCAGCAGTTCACGGTGGATATTTCTGCTGAATCATTGGACAAGACTGCCGGGCTGGCGCAACTTGGCCCCATCAACCTCGAGAAAGCGCTTCGCGCGCACGACCGTCTGGGTGGTCACATCGTGGCGGGCCATGTGGATGGCATCGGCACCGTCACGCATTTTGCGCAGGTGGGCGAGAGTTGGGAACTGCGCCTGTTGGCGCCCAAAGCGCTGGCCAAATACCTCGCCTACAAAGGCTCGATTACCGTCAATGGCGTCAGCCTGACCGTTAACCGCATCCTGGATAATAAAGACGGCTGCGAGATGAGCATTAACCTGATACCCCATACGGTTCAGAATACGGCGCTCAATACGCTTCAAACCAGCTCCCGGGTCAACCTTGAGATTGATTTGATCGCGCGCTATGTTGAACGCATGCTCAACGCGGACCCGCAGCAGACCCATCCGACTGCGCCTTAACGCGTCAGCCACCCAGCGCCTTACTCCCCACATCTAGCCCTCCATGAAAGACCGCCGCATGACCGTCCCCATCCCCGTAACCATTTCCCCGGTTGAAGACATCGTGGCCGACATGCGGGCCGGCCGCATGGTGATTCTGGTCGATGAAGAAGACCGCGAAAACGAAGGCGACCTGGTGCTGGCCGCGGACCACGTCAGCGCCGACGCCATCAACTTCATGGCCCGCTTTGGCCGCGGTCTGATTTGCCTGACTCTCACGCGGGGCTTGTGTGAGCGCCTGCAACTGCCGCCCATGACGGCTCGCAATGGCGACAAAAAAGGCACCGCCTTTACCGTGTCGATTGAAGCCGCTGAAGGCGTCACCACCGGCATTTCGGCCGCCGACCGCGCCCGCACGGTGCAGGCGGCAGTGGCCAAGAATGCGCACCCACAGGACCTGGTGCAACCCGGCCATATTTTCCCGTTGCAAGCGGTTGAGGGCGGCGTGCTCATGCGCGCCGGCCACACCGAAGCCGGCTGCGACTTGGCCGCCATGGCGGGCTGCACCCCGGCCTCCGTTATTTGCGAGATCATGAAAGACGACGGCACCATGGCGCGCCTGCCCGACCTGCAACTGTTTGCGGCCGAGCATGGCC
>NZ_JAAFHA010000178.1 GCF_010365055.1 Rhodoferax sp. | reverse complement strand
CCGCCAGGATCACGCCCAAGGCGTCGCTCTGCGCCACGGCGCGCAAAGCCTGCGTCAACTCCAGCATGACGGGCAGGGCCAGCGCGTTGCGCTTCTCGGGCCGGTTCAGGGTCACGGTGGTGATGGGGCCGCTGGAGGAAACCAGTAAGTGTTGGTAGTTCATGGCGGCATTGTGGCCGCCTCGCCAGGACTGCGCAAGCGGATACGGCAAAGCCTGACTGGCCATGGCTTGGCCCAGGCGGATGGCGCCGGCGGGCGCCCAAGTGGGGTTGAACTTCAACGGGCCCTTGGGGAACAGCATCACCACGGTGGACCCGAGCAGGAAGCGGCCCATTTCCTCGCCCTGCTTCAATTGAATCGGCGGGTCGTCATAGCGCCACTCGCGCACCGCGATGGAGCGCGGCGGGTTCACCACGCCGTGCCACACCGTGGCCATGCTGCCGACAATGGTGGCTCCCACCAGCACCAGCACAAACGGGCCGCGCGCCGACTCAAAGACGCAAACCACGCGCTCGTTGCGAGCAAACAGCCCGGGCACACCGCGGGCGGTCGTGGGGTTAACCGAAAACAGCGCGCCCGGCACGTAGATCATGCGGCGCAAGACGCCGTCGCACGGCATGTGAATGCGGTGGTAATCGCGCGGGCTCAAGTACAGCGTGGCAAAGTGGCCATCAATAAACTGCGCGGCCAAGGCCGCATCGCCGCCCACCAGCGCGGTGCTGCTGTAGTGGTGGCCCTTGGCCTGAAAAATCTGATCGCCCACGATGGCGCCAAACTGACTGATAGCGCCATCCACCGGGCAGATCAGGTCAGCGCCGGCGAGCGGGCGCGCGCCGACTTTCAGGGCACGCGTGAAAAAGTCGTTGAAGGTGGGGTAGCTCGCCACATCCGGGTTGGCGGCCTCCTGCATGTTGACCTGGTAGCGCTTGACGAACCAGTCAATCAAGCCGGTGGTGAACTTGCCGCCATGGGCACCGGCCACTCTCCCGGCCAAGACGGTGATGGCCTGTTTGGGGAGCAGATACTGCACCAGCACGGCAAGACGGTCGAACATAGGAGTGGTTTACCGGTGGTTGCAATGGGCGGGATTGTACCCAGCGCCTCAAAGCGCCCACAGTGTGACAATGTGGGCTTGATGAGCGCTTGATGAGCGCTCCAGCGCTGCCGGTATTGCCTGCAAATTTATAAGAAATTCGCCTCTAGCCCTCGTATTTGTGGCGTAAGCAGCTATCTATTTGATAGTATTTGTTACGGTAAGTTGAGGCTATCTTTTTACAGCACCCAAGCCGGCCTCACCCGACAGTTGAGCCCTTTATTGATTTGACGCGTGGAATCCACCATGAATGCACCTACCTCTCCCGCAGCACCCACTGCACTGCAAAGAACAGAGCGCCAGGCGCAAGTCGTACGGGGGCTGGAGTCGGTGTTACCACGCCACGCCCTGCTCTGGAACCCCGAAGACACCACGCCCTATGAATGCGACGGCCTGACCGCCTACCGCCAGCGCCCGCTGCTGGTGGCCCTGCCAGAAACCGAAGCCCAAGTGCAGGCGGTGCTGCGCGCCTGCCACGCGCTGGAGGTGCCGGTCGTGGCGCGCGGCGCCGGCACCGGCCTGTCGGGCGGGGCCATGCCACACGCGCTGGGTGTCACGCTGTCGCTGGCCCGGTTCAACCAGATCATCAAGATCGATCCGATCAGCCGCACGGCCGTGGTGCAGTGTGGCGTGCGCAACCTGGCCATCAGCGACGCGGCGGCCGCGCATGATCTGTACTACGCGCCCGACCCATCGAGCCAGATTGCCTGCACCATTGGCGGCAATGTGGCGGAAAACTCGGGCGGCGTGCACTGCCTGAAGTACGGGCTCACCCTGCACAACATCGTCAAGATACGCGGTTTCACGATGACGGGGGAGGCGCTTGAATTCGGTTCGGACGCGCTCGATGCACCCGGCTATGACCTGATGAGCATCGTGATCGGCTCGGAGGGCATGCTGGCCGTCACCACCGAAGTGACGGTCAAGCTGATCCCGAAACCGCAGCTGGCGCGCTGCATCATGGCCAGCTTTGACGACATCCGCAAGGCCGGCGACGCGGTGGCCGCCATCATTGCCGCCGGCATTATCCCGGCCGGGCTGGAGATGATGGACAAGCCGATGACGGCAGCGGTGGAAGACTATGTGCACGCCGGCTACGACCTGAGCGCCGAGGCTATTCTTTTGTGCGAGAGCGACGGCACGCCGCAAGAGGTGGAAGAAGAAATTGGCCGCATGAGCGCCGTGCTGCGCAGCCACGGCGCGACCGCCATTGCCGTGAGCCGCGACGAGGCCGAGCGCTTGAAGTTCTGGAGCGGCCGCAAGAACGCTTTTCCCGCCAGCGGCCGCATCAGCCCGGACTACATGTGCATGGACTCCACCATTCCGCGCAAGCGCCTGGCCGACATGCTGCTGGCGATTCAGCAGATGGAGAAAAAATACCAGTTGCGCTGCGCCAACGTGTTCCACGCGGGCGACGGCAACCTGCATCCGCTGATTCTGTTTGATGCCAACATAGCCGACCAACTGCACCGGGCCGAGTTGTTCGGTGCCGACATTCTGGAAACCAGCGTCGCCATGGGCGGCACCGTCACCGGCGAGCACGGCGTCGGCGTGGAAAAACTCAACTCGATGTGCGTGCAGTTTTCAGTTGAAGAAAACGAGCAGATGTTTGGCGTCAAGCGCGCCTTTGACCCCAAGGGCCTGCTCAACCCCGGCAAGGTGATTCCGACGCTGCAGCGCTGTGCCGAGTACGGCAAGATGCTGGTGCGCGGTGGCCAGCTCAAGCACGCCGATCTGCCCAGGTTCTAAGCCGCCATGAACGGACTGCGTGGTTTGGCCTGGCTGCTGGCGCTGCAATCGATTGGCGAGCTGCTGGCGCGCGGCCTGTCGCTGCCCTTTCCTGGTCCGGTGATCGGCATGCTGTTGCTGCTGCTCGCTTTGCGCGTGCCAAGCGTGCGCGAACCGGTGGCGGCCTGCGCCACCTTTCTGCTGTCGCACCTCTCGCTGCTGTTTGTGCCGGTCGGCGTCGGGGTCATGACGCACCTGGGCCTGATCAGCCAGTATGGCGTGCGCATGCTGGTCGTGATCGTGCTGTCCACCTGGATCGGCCTGGCCGTGACGGCATGGGCCTTGCAGCTGTTCAGGGACAAAAGCGATGCCGAACTTCGTTGAGCTCTGGGTCTACCTCGCCAGCACGCCGCTGTTTGGGCTGACCGCCACGCTCGTGGTCTATGTGCTGGCGCAGGCCGGCTACGTGCGGCTGCGCCAGGCGCCCTGGGCCAACCCGGT
>NZ_JAAFHA010000050.1 GCF_010365055.1 Rhodoferax sp. | reverse complement strand
GCGACAACGTGTCGATCATCGTCAAGCTGATCAACCCGATCGCCATGGAAGAAGGTCTGCGTTTCGCCATTCGTGAAGGTGGCAAGACGGTCGGCGCTGGTGTGGTTGCTAAGGTTATTGCGTAACAGCCAATATGTTTGTAGGACAGCCTGCGATTGCCTGTCATGGGCCAGCGCTGTCCTCAGCCAATAAGTACAGGGGCGTAGCTCAATTGGCAGAGCGTCGGTCTCCAAAACCGAAGGTTGATGGTTCGATTCCTTCCGCCCCTGCCACCAGAATTGCACGATAAGGTGGATTCCCGGCCCGCTATGCGAATAGCGGGCTTCAGCGTTTAAAAACGACTGAATTTAATTTGATGCAGTAGACGTACGAGATTGAGAATAATGGCCACCACACAAGTTGAAACTGTCAGTACCGGCGCCGATAAGGCCAAACTTGCGACGGCCGCCGTGTTGGTTGTTGCGGCGCTTGCGGCCTATTATTTGTTTAGCAGGCAGGGGCCACTGGTGCAGTGGGGTGCTTTGCTGCTGGGTCTGGCGGCCGCGGTGGTTGTCTTCTTCATGTCTGAGCCTGGCAAAGCCCTGTACGGCTTTGGTCAAGATGCCTGGCGAGAAGTCAAGAAAGTCGTTTGGCCCGCGCGCAAAGAAGCCATTCAGATGACGGCTTACGTGTTTGGCTTTGTGCTGCTGATGGCTTTATTTCTCTGGCTGACTGACAAGACGCTGGAGTGGTTGTTTTATGACTTGATTCTGGGGTGGAAAAAATAATGACTGATGCTGCGGAAACCCCAATAACTGAAACGCCTGCGGCAGCGCAGGTTCTGGCAACTGCGCCGACCAACCCTGACTTGCGTTGGTATGTGGTTCATGCCTATTCCGGGATGGAAAAGGCGGTTGAGCGCAACATTACCGAGCGTATCAATCGCTCCGGTATGCAGGCCAAATTTGGCCGCATTCTGGTCCCCATGGAGGAAGTGGTTGAGATCAAGAACGGTCAGAAGAAAACAACTGAACGCAAGTTCTTCCCGGGCTATGTGCTGGTCGAAATGGTGATGGACGACGATACCTGGCACCTGGTCAAGCACACTAACAAGGTTACTGGCTTTGTTGGCGGCCTGAAGACTCGCCCGGCGCCGATCTCGGAGGCAGAAGTCTTGAAGATCGTGACCCAGATGCAGGAGGGTACTGAGAAGCCACGTCACAAGGTTGAATTTGAGGTGGGCGAGTTTGTGCGCGTCAAAGACGGGCCCTTTACCGATTTCAATGGCTCGGTGGAAGACGTCAACTACGAAAAGAGCAAAGTACGGGTTGCTGTTACAATTTTCGGCCGTGCGACGCCGGTTGAGCTTGATTTTTCTCAGATTGAAAAGACCTGAAGTGATATCTCACGGGGCGGACCGCAGTTGGTCAGCTCTGTCCGCAACTGAATAGTGACTTGGCGCTTCCCGACTCGGTACCAGGTTTTGTAATAGTGAGTCGTTAACCCCGGGAAGCCAGGGCCAGCTAATTTATAGCAGGACCAGGGCGTTATCACCCGCTAGGAGAAAAGCATGGCGAAAAAAATCGTCGGTTTTGTCAAACTGCAAGTACCAGCAGGCAAAGCTAATCCGTCACCACCCATTGGCCCAGCCTTGGGTCAGCGTGGCTTGAACATTATGGAATTCTGCAAGGCGTTCAACGCCCAGACCCAAGGCATTGAGCCAGGTCTGCCGTTGCCGGTGGTGATCACCGCTTTTGCAGATAAGAGTTTTACCTTCATTATCAAGTCGCCACCGTCGTCGATCTTGATCAAGAAGGCAGTTGGCTTGACGAAAGGCTCGGCCACACCGCAATCCGTCAAGGTTGGCAAGATCACTCGGGCCCAGCTTGAAGAGATCGCCAAAACCAAGATGAAAGATTTGACGGCAGCCGACATGGATGCCGCAGTTCGTACCATTGCCGGTTCTGCCCGCTCGATGGGCGTGAATGTGGAGGGTGTTTAAATGACCCAGCTCACCAAAAAACAAAAATCCTTCCAAGGTAAAGTTGACAGCAACAAGCTCTATCCCCTGGCAGACGCATTGGGTCTCGTTAAAGAGTGCGCAACGGCTAAATTCGATGAGTCTATCGACGTGGCCGTACAACTCGGTATTGACGCCAAGAAGTCGGACCAAGTGGTGCGTGGCGCCGTCGTTCTGCCCAATGGCACCGGTAAGACCAAGCGCGTGGCCGTGTTTGCTCAGGGCGCCAAAGCTGAAGAAGCCAAGGCGGCGGGCGCTGACATCGTGGGTATGGATGATCTGGCAGCCATGATCAAAGCGGGCGATATGCCGTTTGACATCGTGATTGCGGCGCCTGATGCGATGCGCGTCGTCGGTACCTTGGGACAGATTCTGGGCCCACGCGGCTTGATGCCTAACCCCAAAGTGGGGACCGTGACGCCTGACGTGGCAACGGCTGTGAAGAACGCCAAGGCCGGTCAAGTGCAGTTCCGCGTTGACAAAGCTGGCATCGTGCACTCCACCATTGGCCGCCGTTCGTTCGATACGGACAAGCTGCAAGGCAATTTGGCCGCACTGGTCGACGCTTTAACAAAAGCCAAGCCAGCTACCAGCAAGGGTGTCTATTTGAGAAAAGTGGCGGTTTCAAGCACGATGGGCGTGGGCATCCGCGTCGACCTGCAAACCATTGCCGTTTAGTTGAGAGATTCTGGCCACCCTAACGGGTGGCCTGGTGTGGTGGGCTGCTCAGGCTTATTGGTATGAGCAGGTCATCCGAGACCGTTGGCGTGCCAGCCGTGCCGGTACGGGCAAGCACTTAATCGGTAAGTTCCGGATTTTCCCGGGGCTCAAGCCAACGCAGATGGCGATCCCGCTGCAGATGGAACATGTTTCCGAAACAGTTGGTCGCTGCAATGTGGCGTGTTTGAAGGCAATTCGCTGACAAACACATTTTGAAGGAGTTGATCTTGAGTCTTAATCGCAGTGAGAAAGAAGCCGTCATCAGTGATGTGACTGGCCTCGCCGCAAAAGCTCAAACGCTCGTGATGGCGGAATACCGTGGTATCACGGTCGCTGACATGACTAAATTGCGCTCTTCCGCGCGCAGCAATGGCGTGAGTCTGAGTGTGTTGAAAAACACATTGGCTCGCCGTGCTGTCGCGGGTAGCGGATTTGAAGTTGTCTCCGATCTGATGACCGGTCCGCTGATCTATGGCTTCTCTGTAGATGCTGTGGCTGCCGCGCGAGTGGTGGCAGACTTTGCGAAGACCAACGTCAAGTTGGTGATTCGTGGGGGTGCATATGGCGGAAAAGCACTGGACGAGAACGGCGTAAAGCAACTGGCAAGCATTCCTTCCAAGGAAGTGTTGTTGGCACAGTTGTTGGGCTTGATGCAATCTCCCATTTCGCGGACGGCACGTGTGCTGGCAGCGATCGCGGAGAAAAAGGGCGCTGGTGCGACAGACGCACCGGCAGAAGCCGTCGCTGAAGCAGTTGCCGCTTAACTGCGGGCAACGCGTAGTAACCAATATTGTTAGGAAATGAAAATGGCATTTGATAAAGACGCATTTTTGACCGCGCTCGACAGCATGACGGTCATGGAACTCAACGACCTGGTGAAAGCCATCGAAGAGAAATTTGGCGTGAGCGCCGCAGCCATGTCGGCACCCGCTGCTGGTGGTGCGGTTGCCGCTGTGGCTGAAGAACAGACGGAATTCAACGTCGTCCTGTTGGAAGCCGGTGCTGCCAAGGTATCGGTCATCAAGGCTGTCCGCGAAATCACGGGCCTGGGCCTGAAGGAAGCCAAAGACATGGTTGATGGCGCTCCGAAGAACGTCAAGGAAGGCGTTTCCAAGGCTGATGCTGAGGCCGCCCTGAAGAAGTTGCTGGACGCTGGCGCCAAGGCTGAACTCAAGTAATTGAGCTTTCAAGAGAGGCTGGGCGCTCCAAAAGAGCCCCAGCCTTTGCTGCTTCTAAGAGAGCACTGACAAGCAGACTGATGGTCTGTTTGTCAGTGTCTTCTGATCCCGACTGCAGAAGATGCCTTGGTTCGGGTCACGCGCAATGTGTGACCGTCCGCCAATGATTGGTAGTGGCCAATCACCAAGAAAAATATTGAGACATTGGGGACTCAATTTAACAGTCGCCCAGGACCCCCAGAATTCCTTAGTCTTTGCCCGGAGATCTCATGGCTTATTCATACACCGAACGCAAGCGCATTCGCAAAAATTTTGGCAGTCGCGACAGCGTGCTGGAAATCCCGTACCTGTTGCAGATGCAAAAGGATGCGTACACGGCATTTCTGCAGGCCGATGTTCACCCCAAGAAACGTACAGCAGAGGGACTTCAAGCGGCTTTTGAAGCGGCCTTCCCCATCATTTCGCACAATGGCTTTGTCGAGATGAAATACCTTGAGTACAACTTGGCCAAGCCTGCTTTCGACGTGCGGGAGTGCCAGACCCGGGGTCTGACGTTTGCGTCGGCGGTTCGGGCCAAGGTTCAACTGTTCATTTATGACCGTGAATCGTCGACTTCGCAAAACAAGGTAATCAAAGAAGTCAAAGAGCAGGAGGTCTACATGGGCGAAGTGCCCCTGATGACCACCAAGGGCTCTTTTATCATCAACGGCACGGAGCGCGTGATCGTCTCCCAGTTGCACCGTTCCCCCGGCGTGTTCTTTGAACACGACAAGGGTAAAACGCACAGTTCGGGCAAGTTGTTGTTCTCGGCACGCATCATTCCTTACCGGGGCTCCTGGCTCGATTTTGAATTCGATCCGAAGGATTTCCTGTACTTCCGCGTGGATCGTCGTCGCAAAATGCCGGTCACGATTCTGCTCAAGGCCATTGGCCTGAACCACGAATCTATCTTGGCGAACTTCTTCGTCAATGACAACTTCCGTCTGATGGACAGCGGTGCACAAATGGAATTCGTGGCAGAGCGTCTGCGCGGCGAAGTGGCCCGTTTCGATATTACAGACAAGAGTGGCAAAGTGATTGTGGCCAAAGAGAAGCGCGTGACGGCCCGCCACACCCGCGAACTGGAACAGTCTGGCACCACGCACATCAGCGTGCCCGAGGATTTCCTGTTGGGTCGCGTGGTGGCACGCAATATTGTCGACGCCGATACCGGCGAGATCCTGGCCAAGGCCAACGAGGAATTGACGGAAGCGCTGATCAAGAAATTGCGCTTGGCCAACGTGCAGGATTTGCCGTGTATTTACACCAATGAACTCGATCAGGGTGCTTACATTTCGCAAACCCTGCGCAGTGATGAGACTGTGGATGAATTTGCTGCTCGTGTCGCCATCTACCGCATGATGCGCCCCGGCGAGCCGCCCACAGAGGATGCGGTGCAGGCGCTGTTCCAGCGCTTGTTCTACAACCCTGATACCTATGATCTGTCGCGGGTCGGGCGCATGAAGTTCAATGCCAAGATGGGTCGACCGGAATCGACTGGCCCCATGGTGCTGACCAACGAGGATATCCTGGCCGTCGTCAAGATTCTGGTGGATTTGCGTAACGGCCGTGGCGATGTGGATGACATTGACCACTTGGGCAACCGGCGTGTGCGCTGCGTGGGTGAATTGGCCGAAAACCAATACCGAACCGGCTTGGCGCGGATTGAAAAAGCGGTCAAGGAGCGCCTGGGTCAGGCTGAGCAAGAGCCACTGATGCCGCATGACCTGATCAACAGCAAGCCGATTTCGGCGGCCCTGAAAGAGTTCTTCGGCGCATCGCAGTTGTCGCAGTTCATGGATCAGACCAACCCCTTGTCGGAGATCACCCACAAGCGCCGCGTGTCGGCCCTTGGCCCAGGTGGTCTGACGCGCGAGCGCGCTGGCTTTGAAGTGCGTGACGTGCACGTGACCCACTATGGTCGCGTCTGCCCGATTGAAACGCCAGAAGGTCCAAACATCGGCCTGATCAATTCACTGGCGCTGTATGCGCGCCTGAACGACTATGGCTTCATTGAAACGCCTTACCGTCGTGTGGTCGATGGCAAGGTCACGATGGAAATTGACTATTTGTCGGCGATTGAAGAAGGTAAATTTGTCATTGCGCAGGCCAATGCGGTGCTGGACAAAGACGGCAAACTCACGGGTGAGATGATCTCAGCGCGTGAAGCCGGTGAAACGATTTTTGCCGGACCCGAACGTGTGCAATACATGGACGTGTCGCCGGCACAGATCGTGTCAGTGGCTGCCTCCCTGGTGCCATTCTTGGAGCACGACGATGCGAATCGCGCCTTGATGGGTGCGAATATGTCGCGTCAGGCCGTGCCGATTCTGCGTCCGGAAAAGCCCATGGTGGGCACCGGCATTGAGCGCGTTGCGGCGATTGACTCCGGCACTGTGGTGACCGCAACACGCGGTGGTGTCGTGGATTACGTGGATGCCACGCGGGTTGTGATTCGCGTCAATGACGACGAGGCACAGGCTGGTGAAGTGGGTGTGGACATTTACAACCTCATCAAATACCAGCGCTCCAATCAGAACACCAACATTCACCAGCGGCCGATTGTCAAAAAGGGCGATATGCTGGCCAAGGGTGATGTCATCGCTGACGGTGCTTCCACCGATCTGGGTGAACTGGCTTTGGGTCAGAACATGCTCATTGGTTTCATGACCTGGAACGGCTACAACTTCGAAGACTCGATCTTGATCAGCGAGCGCGTTGTCGCCGACGACCGCTATACCTCGATCCACATTGAAGAACTCGTGGTGATGGCGCGTGATACCAAACTGGGATCTGAAGAAATCACCCGTGACATTCCGAACTTGAGCGAACAACAGCTCAACCGTCTGGATGAGTCCGGCATCATCTACGTGGGCGCTGAAGTGCAACCTGGTGACACGCTGGTGGGCAAGGTGACGCCGAAGGGTGAGACCACGCTGACACCGGAAGAGAAGCTGCTGCGCGCCATTTTTGGTGAAAAAGCCAGTGACGTGAAGGACACCTCGCTGCGTGTGGACCAGGGCTCGCAAGGGACCGTGATCGATGTGCAGGTCTTTACCCGCGAGGGCATCGTGCGCGACCGCCGGGCCCAGCAAATCATTGATGACGAACTCAAGCGCTTCCGGCTTGACCTGAACGACCAACTGCGCCTAGTGGAAGCCGATTCATTTGACCGGATCCAGAAGTTGCTGATGGGCAAGATTGCCAATGGCGGTCCGCAAAAATTGGCCAAAGGGACCAAGATCGACCAAGGCTATCTGACTTCGGTTGAAAAGCACCACTGGTTTGATATTCGTCCGGCTGAAGACGATGTTGCCGCTCAGTTGGAGAGCATCAAGAACTCCATGGAACAGACACGGCATAGTTTCGACCTCGCGTTTGAAGAAAAGCGCAAGAAGTTGACGCAAGGCGATGAGTTGCCCGCAGGCGTCTTGAAGATGGTGAAGGTTTATTTGGCGGTCAAACGCCATCTGCAACCGGGCGACAAAATGGCCGGCCGTCATGGCAACAAGGGCGTGGTGTCCAAGATTGTGCCGGTCGAAGACATGCCGTTCATGGCGGACGGCACGCCGTGCGATATTGTGCTCAATCCCCTGGGCGTGCCATCACGGATGAACATTGGACAGGTGCTCGAAGTTCATCTGGGCTGGGCCGCAAAGGGTATCGGGCAACGCATTGGCGATATGTTGCAGGCTGAAGCCAAGACCGCTGAATTGCGCAAGTTCCTGGATGAACTCTACAACGGCGCTGGCCGCAAAGAAGACCTGGCTCAACTGAGTGATGACGAAGTACTGGAAATGGCCGGTAATCTGACGGAGGGCGCAACTTTTGCGACGCCGGTCTTTGATGGTGCTTCCGAAGCAGAAATCAAGGCCATGCTGCAGTTGGCTTACCCTGACGATGCCGCCAAGGCCAAGGGGCTGAATGAAACACGCACACAGGCCTATCTTTTTGACGGACGCACCGGTGACCGCTTTGAGCGGCCCACGACGATCGGTTACATGCACTATTTGAAGTTGCACCACTTGGTGGACGACAAGATGCATGCCCGCTCCACCGGACCTTACAGTCTGGTCACGCAGCAACCGTTGGGCGGCAAGGCTCAGTTCGGCGGTCAGCGTTTCGGTGAGATGGAGGTCTGGGCGCTCGAAGCGTACGGTGCTGCTTACACGCTGCAGGAAATGCTCACTGTCAAATCAGATGACGTGCAAGGCCGTACCAAGGTGTACGAGAGCATTGTCAAGGGCGAACATTCGATTGAAGCCGGCATGCCGGAATCGTTCAATGTGTTGGTCAAGGAAATTCGCTCCCTCGGTATTGATATCGAGTTGGAACGCGGCTAAACACGGACAAGAAAAGGATTTAACATGAAATCACTACTCGACCTGTTCAAGCAGTTCACGCCGGATGAGCATTTCAATGCCATCAAGATTGGCATGGCTTCTCCCGAGAAGATCCGTTCGTGGTCGTTCGGCGAAGTCAAAAAACCAGAAACCATCAACTACCGCACCTTCAAGCCAGAGCGTGACGGCCTGTTTTGCGCCAAGATTTTTGGTCCCATCAAGGACTACGAATGCCTGTGCGGCAAGTACAAGCGCCTGAAGCACCGCGGTGTGATCTGTGAGAAGTGCGGCGTTGAAGTGACGCAGACCAAAGTGCGTCGCGAGCGCATGGGTCACATTGATCTGGCAGCACCTTGTGCCCACATCTGGTTCCTGAAATCGCTGCCATCGCGTCTGGGCCTGGTGCTCGACATGACCTTGCGTGATATCGAACGCGTGCTGTACTTTGAGGCGTATGTTGTGACCGATCCGGGCATGACACCCTTGAAGAAATTCAGCATCATGTCGGAAGATGACTTTGACGCTAAATTCAAGGAATACGGCGACGAGTTTCAAGCCAAGATGGGCGCCGAAGGCATCAAGGATTTGCTGCAAAGCATTGACATCGATGGCTCAATTGAGAAGCTTCGCAACGACCCCACCGGTTCTGAGCTGAAGATCAAGAAAAACACCAAACGGCTCAAGTTGCTTGAGGCCTTCAAGAAGTCGGGCATCAAGCCCGAATGGATGGTGCTTGAAGTATTGCCGGTGTTGCCGCCGGACCTTCGACCGCTCGTTCCCCTGGACGGTGGCCGTTTCGCCACCTCCGATCTGAACGATCTGTATCGCCGCGTGATCAACCGCAACAGCCGCCTGCGTCGCCTGCTCGAATTGAAGGCGCCCGAAATCATTGCCCGCAATGAAAAGCGCATGCTGCAAGAAGCGGTGGATTCACTGCTCGACAACGGTCGTCGCGGCAAGGCCATGACCGGCGCCAACAAGCGTGCCCTCAAGTCGCTGGCCGACATGATCAAAGGAAAATCGGGGCGTTTCCGCCAGAATTTGCTGGGCAAACGGGTCGACTATTCAGGCCGCTCCGTGATCGTCGTGGGCCCCACGCTCAAGCTGCATCAGTGCGGCCTGCCCAAGCTGATGGCACTGGAATTGTTCAAGCCGTTCATCTTCGCGCGTCTCGAAGCCATGGGCGTTGCCACCACCATCAAGGCGGCCAAGAAGGAAGTTGAATCCGGCACACCGGTTGTTTGGGACATTCTTGAAGAGGTGATCAAAGAGCACCCGATCATGCTGAATCGGGCGCCGACCCTGCACCGTTTGGGCATTCAGGCCTTTGAACCGATCCTGATCGAAGGCAAGGCGATTCAACTGCACCCGCTGGTTTGCGCTGCGTTCAACGCCGACTTTGACGGTGACCAGATGGCCGTTCACGTGCCGTTGTCGGTGGAGGCGCAAGTGGAATGCCGCACGCTGATGTTGGCCTCCAACAATGTGCTGTTCCCGTCCAATGGCGAGCCGTCGATTGTGCCTTCGCAAGACGTGGTGCTGGGCTTGTACTACACCACCCGCGAACGCATCAACGGCATTGGTGAGGGCCTGATCTTTGCCGATGTCGGGGAAGTGCAACGCGCGTTTGACGGCGGTGCCGTGGAGCTGAACTCCCGCATCAATGTGCGGCTGACGGAGTACACCAAGGACAAGGAAACTGGTGAACTCGTGCCTTCAACCAAGCTCTGGGAAACCACCGCAGGTCGCGCCCTGTTGTCGGAAATCCTGCCCAAGGGTCTGCCATTTGAGAACATCAACAAGGCTCTGAAGAAAAAAGAGATTTCCAAGCTGATCAACGTGTCGTTTCGCAAATGCGGGCTCAAAGAGACCGTTGTGTTTGCCGACAAGTTGCTGCAGTATGGCTTTCGCCTCGCCACCAAGGCCGGTATCTCGATCTGCATCGATGACATGCTGGTGCCCACCGAGAAGCCCGGCATCATTGAGCATGCCGAGCAAGAGGTCAAGGAAATCGCCCATCAGTACACCTCGGGTCTGGTGACTTCGGGCGAGCGCTACAACAAGGTCGTGGACATCTGGGGCAAGGCTGGCGACGAAGTGTCCAAAGTGATGATGGCCCAGCTGTCCAAGGAAATCGTCACGGACCGCCATGGCAAGCAGGTGCAACAGGAGTCCTTCAATTCCATCTACATGATGGCGGACTCCGGCGCGCGTGGCTCACCCGCACAGATTCGCCAGGTGGCGGGCATGCGGGGTCTGATGGCCAAGCCCGATGGTTCCATCATCGAGACGCCGATCACCGCGAACTTCCGTGAAGGCCTGAACGTGCTGGAATACTTTATTTCCACCCACGGTGCGCGTAAAGGTCTTGCTGACACGGCCTTGAAGACCGCCAACTCGGGTTATCTGACGCGGCGTCTGGTTGATGTGACGCAGGATCTGGTGGTCACCGAACAAGACTGCGGCACACACGCTGGGTATCTGATGCGCGCCATCGTTGAAGGCGGTGAAGTCATTGAATCCTTGCGCGACCGAATTCTGGGTCGTACCGCAGCCGATGACATCTTGCACCCGGAAAATCGTTCCGTGCTGGCGCCCGCCGGCACCATGCTCGACGAAGACCAGATCGATGAGCTTGAAGTGGCAGGCGTTGACGAAGTCAAGGTGCGCACGGCGCTGACTTGCGAGACCCGCTTTGGCATCTGCGCCAAATGCTATGGCCGTGATCTGGGTCGCGGCGGCCTGGTCAATGGGGGTGAAGCCGTCGGCGTGATTGCCGCGCAATCCATTGGTGAACCAGGCACGCAGCTGACCATGCGGACCTTCCACATTGGTGGTGCCGCCTCTCGTGCCGCGATCGCTTCCAGCGTGGAAGCTAAGTCCAACGGCAATATCGGCTTTAACGCCACCATGCGCTATGTGACGAACGGCAAAAAGGAATTGGTGGTGATTTCCCGTTCCGGTGAAATCGTCATTCATGACGAGCATGGCCGTGAGCGTGAACGCCATAAAGTGCCCTATGGCGCCGTGTTGGCGGTGAAAGCGGATCAAACCATCAAGGCAGGCGCAATCCTGGCCAACTGGGACCCGTTGACCCGTCCGATCATTACCGAGTTTGCCGGCAAGGCTCACTTCGAGAATGTCGAAGAAGGCCTGACGGTGGCCAAACAGGTGGACGAAGTGACCGGCCTGTCCACCATGGTGGTGATCGATCCGAAGCACCGTGGTTCGGCCAAGGTCATCCGTCCAATCGTCAAATTGATTGACGCAACCGGCAACGAGGTCAAGATCCCGGGTACGGACCACTCCGTGACCATTGGCTTCCCGATCGGTGCGCTGGTGCAGGTGCGCGACGGTCAGGACGTGAGCTCCGGCGAGGTGCTGGCACGGATTCCGATTGAGGGTCAAAAAACCCGCGACATTACCGGCGGTTTGCCACGGGTTGCGGAGCTGTTCGAGGCCCGTTCACCCAAAGACAAGGGCGTTTTGGCTGAGATGACCGGTACCGTGTCCTTTGGCAAGGAAACCAAAGGCAAGATTCGCCTGCAGATCACCGATCCGGATGGCGCCGTCTGGGAAGACCTGGTGCCCAAGGAGAAGAACATCATTGTTCACGAAGGCCAAGTCGTCAACAAGGGCGAAAGCGTGGTCGACGGCCCGGCTGATCCGCAGGACATCTTGCGCCTGCTGGGCTCGGAAGAACTGGCACGCTACATTGTGGACGAAGTGCAGGATGTGTACCGCTTGCAGGGCGTGAAGATCAACGACAAACACATTGAAGTGATTGTTCGCCAGATGTTGCGTCGGGTTCTGGTTGAGAACGCGGGCGACTCCACTTACATCAACGGTGAACAAGTGGAACGCTCGGAGATTCTCAATACCAACGATGCCTTGCGCGCCGAAGGCAAGATACCGGCCAGGTTCACCAATCTGTTGCTCGGCATCACCAAGGCGTCCTTGTCGACCGACAGCTTCATCAGCGCGGCGTCCTTCCAGGAAACCACGCGCGTGTTGACGGAAGCTGCCATCATGGGCAAGCGCGACGAGTTGCGTGGCTTGAAGGAAAACGTCATTGTGGGGCGGCTGATTCCTGCCGGTACCGGCATGGCTTATCACGAAGCGCGCAAAGTGCGTGAGAACATGGACGACACCGAGCGTCGCGCCATCGCCGAGGCGGAAGCGGCTGAACTGGCAGGCCAGGCAGAGGCCACGGAGGCCAACGAAGGAGCAGCCACCGAGTAAGATCGGTATGCTATCGTAAGAATAGCGCCTCAAGCCCGTAGGACAAGGGCTTGAGGCGTTTTTCTTTATAAATTGTGATGATGTGAGACGGGAGCATGTGCTCTCATGCTGACGCAGCAGGTGCAATGTTAAAAATGGACGCAAGCGAACAAAAAACTCCCTTATGGCGCCAGTTGCAGGCGGTAGCTGCAGTTTTGCAGAATGTACGCTCCGGCATGTCGGCCACAGCCGCGCTGGAGGGCGTGATGGCCGATTTGCGGCCCGGCGTGCAGGCGCTCCTATTTCATGTGCTGCGCTCACTCGGACGCGCTGAGGCGCTGCGCCAGCTGCTGGCGCCGCGGAGCCCGCCGCCCCACGCCGATGCGCTGCTGTGCACGGCATTGGCGCTGGCGTGGTGTGACCAGGAGGCGCCTTATGAGGCGTTTACGCTGGTCAATCAGACGGTGGAAGCCGCCAAGAGAAGCGCGGCGACTCAGCCGCAGGCCCGTTTCATCAATGCCTGCCTGCGTCGATTCTTGCGTGAGCGTGACACCTTGGTGCAACTCACCGATCAGAATCCGGTGGCGCTGTGGAACCATCCCGCGTGGTGGATCAAGCGGCTCCAGAAAGACTGGCCAGGACAGTGGCAAAGCATTCTTGCGGCCAATAACCGCCACGCGCCCATGACGCTGCGGGTCAACTGCAGGCGCTCCAGCGTGTTGCTCTACCTGCAGGCCCTCAAAGAGGCCGGCTTGAACGCCAGCGCGGCGGGGAGCTCGGGCGTGACCCTGGAACAAGCCCGCCCGGTGCTGGCCCTGCCGGGCTTTGCAGAGGGGGTGTTTTCGGTGCAGGATGCGGCCGCGCAGCTGGCGGCTCCGCTGCTCGTGTCCGGCCTGACGGCGACGGGATCGCTGCAGATCCTGGATGCCTGTGCCGCCCCGGGCGGCAAGACTGCGCACCTGCTGGAGATCACCGATGGACGCGTCACGGCGTTGGATGTGGATCCCTTGCGCTGCGAGCGAATTCATCACACCCTGCAACGCCTGGGGCTGGAAGCCCGCGTGCTGGTGGCCGATGCGGCCAAGGTGTCAGCCTGGTGGGACGGTCAGCTGTTTGATGCCATTTTGCTGGACGCGCCCTGTTCTGCCTCTGGCATTGTCCGGCGACACCCGGACGTGCGCTGGTTGCGGCGCGAGTCCGACATTGCCCAACTGGTTGCGATCCAGGCCAGGCTGCTCAAGGCCCTGTGGCAGGTGCTCAAGCCGGGTGGGCGGCTCTTGTATTGCACTTGTTCCGTTTTCAGAGCGGAGGGTGAGGATCAGATCGAAACGTTTCTTGCACACAACACTGAGGCCTTTTTGCTGCCTTCGCCCGGGCATTTATTGCCCGCCAACGGGGCGAATGCCGACGCCGTCCCGGACAATCCAATCGGTGACCATGACGGCTTTTATTACGCACTGCTTGAGAAACGCACGGCTTGACTTGATCGGGCTGCTGGCCTGTACCTGTTTGGTGTGGGGTTCGGCGGGCGACGCTTGGGCGCAAACCTCGGCGGCGGAAATTTCCAGCATCAAGATCGAGCGCGCGGACGACGCGATTGTGCTTTCTGCCAATGTTCAATTCGAGCTGTCCAGGGCGGTTGAAGAGGCGCTGCTCAAAGGAGTGGCCATGATTTTCGTGGCCGAAGCCGACATTTTGCGCGAACGCTGGTACTGGACCAACAAAAAAGTTGCGCACGCTGAGCGTCATATGCGCCTGGCCTATCAGCCGCTGACCCGACGCTGGCGCCTCAATGTGTCCTCCGGTCAAATCACCCATGCCGGCTCTGGGCTCGCCCTGAATCAGACCTTCGATGCATTGCCGGACGCATTGGCGGCCGTGCAACGCTTGTCGCGCTGGAAAATTGCCGCGGTCTCTGACCTTGACCTGGAACAACGCCATCTGGTCGAATTTCGTTTCGGCCTGGATGTGTTCCAGCTGCCACGCCCGTTGCAGATTGGTACTTTGGGTCAGACCGACTGGGAAATCTCGGCGTTTTCTCGCCAGCCGCTGATGCTGGAGACGGTTCCGTGAGTAGCGCAGGTATTGGCATCGATCCCGCTGGCCGATTCTCCCTGAGGAATGCGCGCACGCTGCGTTGGACCGTCGGCGTGGGTCTGGTCGTCATGGTGGTGGTGGGCCTGGTGCTGCTGTTCCTGCTGACACAAGCCACGACCAATCGTGACATGTACGAACGCAACTACGCGCGACTCTTTGTCCTCAATGTCGTGGTGGCCAGCCTGTTGCTGCTCGTCATCGTCTGGATCGCCTACCGACTCCTCAAGCGCTTGCGGCAGGGTAAGTTTGGCAGCCGCCTGCTGGTCAAGCTGGCCGCGATTTTTGCGCTGGCCGGGTTTGCACCGGGCGTCCTGATCTACGTGGTCTCCTACCAGTTTGTGTCGCGCTCGATTGAAAGCTGGTTCGATGTCAAAGTGGAAGGGGCACTCGACGCGGGCCTCAATCTCGGCCGTGCCACGCTCGAGGCACTGTCCAATGACCTGGCCAGCAAAGCCCGCGGCGCCGCCTCGCAACTCGCCAATACACCCGATGTCAGTGCCGCCCTGCCCCTGGAGCGCGTGCGCGAACAGCTGGGTGAGAGTGATGCGCTGCTGTGGAGCGCTGGCGGGCAGCTGATTGCGGCAGCGGGCCAATCCCGCTACCAGCTCAATCCGGAGCGGCCCAGCCAGCAGCAGTTCCGCAACGCCCGTTCTCAAAAGTTCATCACCTGGATCGAGGGGCTCGATGATATGGTGCCGGGGGTTGTGGTGACTGCGCGCATCCAGGCCTTGGTTTTGGTGTCGAGCACCAGCGTGGGCCTGCTGGCGCAGCCACGCTTTCTCCAGGTGTCGCAGACATTGCCCTCCACGTTGGTGGCCAATGCGCTGGCGGTCACCCAGGCCAACCGGGAATACCAAGAGCGGGCGCTGGCGCGCGAGGGGCTGCGTCGCATGTACATTGGTACCTTGACGCTGAGTCTGTTTCTGGCTGTGTTCGGTGCTGTGCTGTTGGCCGTTGTGCTGGGCAATCAGATTGCGCGCCCACTGCTCCTGCTGGCCGCCGGTGTGAGCCAAGTGGCGGCGGGCGATCTGACGCCCAAGATGCGGCTGCACGGGCGCGACGAACTCGATGGTTTGACCCGATCCTTTGCCGATATGACACAACAACTCTCAGAGGCACGACAGGCAGTTCAAGCCAGCATGCAGCAGGTGAACGCAGCGCGTGCCAATCTGCAAACCATCCTCGACAACCTCACGGCTGGCGTGATCGTGCTTGATGCACAAGGTGTCATTGTGTCGTCCAATCCGGGTGCGGCACGCATTCTGCGGGTGCCCCTGGCGGCCTACGAGGGCCAGCGCTTAGCCGACATTGAGGGGCTGCAAACATTTGGTGCCAGCGTTCAGACGCAGTTTGATTTATTTCTGGCAGCGCACAGTGAGCCGGGGCTGGATCATTGGCAGCAGTCCTTCGAACTTGGCAACGGCGCGACCAACCTGGCCGGACGGCAACCCACTAATGCAATTATATTGGTAGCACGTGGCGCTTCTCTGCCGGGGGCTGCAAGGCTTTTGGTCTTTGATGATATCTCTGAGATCGTATCTGCGCAACGGGCCCAAGCATGGGGTGAGGTGGCCCGCCGATTGGCGCATGAGATCAAAAATCCCCTGACCCCGATCCAGTTGTCAGCCGAACGACTGGAGATGAAGTTGACCGGCAAGATCGCCCCGCCGGAGCAGGCGCTGCTGACCAAGTCAGTCAAAACCATCGTCACGCAGGTCGACGCCATGAAGCGACTGGTTAACGAGTTCCGCGACTATGCACGGCTGCCCGCGGCCGAACTCAAGCCGATTGATTTGAATGCGCTAGTGACTGACGTGTTGCAGCTGTATGCCAGTGAGACCTCGCTCGTGCCCGTGCAGATGGAACTTGATCCAGGCGCACCATGCGTTATGGGCGATTCGCAGCAGCTGCGACAAGTGATGCATAACCTGTTGCAGAACGCGCAGGACGCCACAGAGTCGGCTGGCCATACCGATCCTGGGCACCCGGTCATCATCAAGACCCAGTGGCTTGAGAACGTCGGTCTCGTTCGCTTGAGCGTCCTTGACTGTGGCACCGGATTTCCGGACAGCATTCTGAAACGCGCGTTCGAGCCCTACGTCACGACCAAGCCCAAGGGCACTGGGTTGGGCCTGGCGGTGGTCAAGAAAATTGCGGATGAGCATGGCGCCCGCGTGGAGATTGCCAACCGGGTTGCGGACGGCCAGACGCTGGGTGCGCAAGTGTCGTTATCATTCGCTACAGAGAATGTCGCGCTGGGCTAGCCGGGCGACTCTTGCACATTCCCAAGGAACTCGCGAAATCATGGCAAACATTCTGGTGGTTGACGACGAACTCGGCATCCGCGATCTGTTGTGGGAAATCCTGAACGACGAGGGGCATAGCGTCGAAGTGGCCGAAAACGCGGCGCAGGCCCGGGCGGCGCGTTTGCGTGAGCGCCCTGATCTGGTGCTGCTCGACATCTGGATGCCCGACACCGATGGCGTCACGCTGCTCAAGGAGTGGTCCGCCGCCGGCGCCCTCACCATGCCGGTCATCATGATGAGTGGGCACGCCACCATTGACACGGCCGTGGAGGCCACCAAGATCGGTGCACTGGCATTTTTGGAAAAGCCGATTACGCTGCAAAAGTTGCTCAAAGCGGTCGAGCAGGGCCTGGCGCGCGGCGCGATTCGCAAGGCGGTGGTGCCCCTCATGGCGGTGCCGGTCTTGCCGCTGGCCGATGTTGCCACCGTGGCCGGGTCATTCGTCGTTGTCGCGGCAGATGCGTTGCCGCCATCGCAGCAGAGCTTCATGCTCGACAAGCCCTTGCGGGAGTCGCGCGACGAATTTGAAAAAGCTTACTTTGAATACCATCTGGGCAAAGAGAACGGCTCCATGACCCGGGTGGCAGAAAAGACCGGGCTTGAGAGAACCCACCTCTATCGCAAGTTGAAGCAACTGGGCGTTGATTTGACCCGCGGTAAACGCAACGCAGCTTGATCCGCGAGCTCCGAAGACGCTCGGAGATACTGCTATAATTTGCCGCTTGGCCTGGTAGCTCAGTCGGTAGAGCAGAGGATTGAAAATCCTTGTGTCGGTGGTTCGATTCCGCCCCGGGCCACCAGTCATAAAGCCTTATGGCTATTAGAAACCCTGCTATCAAAAAATAGTGGGGTTTTTTCTTTTTGGGGATTCATGTAGCCACCATGTAGCCACCAGTACATCGTTTTGTACCGTGCAGCGAGCGCAACTGTGTGGATATCCTCGCCTACTCCTTCAGGATGTCCATACCGAAAACCGCGCCGAGCCGCCCCGCAAGGGGCCGCTGGTTGGTCACGAAGCCGCTGCTGTCGTCACAAAGACCCCGGCCAGCCAGCGTGAGGAAGGTGCCAACCTGAGTTTCCCGACTAGGTACGCAAAAGCGGCGTCAAATCTCTGTAGCATCGGACGATGCGAAAAGCTTCCGACTTGGGAGCTCGAATAAAAAGATTTCAGGGACCGCACACATGCTCACAGGCGAACTACGCAGCCAAATCGACGCCATCTGGAATTCATTCTGGTCAGGCGGCATCTCCAACCCGATGGAGGTGATGGAGCAAATCACTTACCTGCTGTTCCTGCGCCGCCTGGACGACCTGCACACGCTGGAGGAAAACAAGTCGGTGCGTCTGAGTCAGCCGATGGAGCGGCGCACCTTCCCGGAAGGCCCGGATGCAAAGGGGCGCGACTACAACGACCTGCGCTGGTCGCGCTTCAAGAACTTTTCCCCGGCCGAGATGTACACGGTGGTGGGCGAGCATGTGTTCCCGTTCCTGCGCACCATGGGCGGCGATGGCTCGACCTATGCGCAGCACATGAAGGACGCCCGCTTCACCATCCCGACAGCCGCGCTGCTGGCCAAGGTGGTCGACCTGCTGGACCACATCCCGATGGAGGACCGCGACACCAAAGGCGACCTCTATGAATACATGCTCAGCAAGATTGCCAGCGCCGGGCAGAACGGCCAGTTCCGCACGCCGCGCCACATCATCCAACTCATGGTGGAGTTGACTGCGCCGACCGCCAAAGACGTGATTTGTGACCCGGCCAGCGGCACCTGCGGCTTTCTGGTGGCCGCCGGTGAGTACCTGCGCGACAAGCACCCGGAAATACTGCGCGACCCGCTTGCCCGTGAGCACTTTCACCACGGCATGTTTCATGGCTACGACTTTGACAACACCATGCTGCGCATTGGCAGCATGAACATGGCGCTGCACGGCGTTGACAACCCCGACATTCGCTACAAGGACTCGCTGGCGCAGGACCACGCCGGTGACGAGGAAAAATACTCGCTGATTCTGGCCAATCCCCCCTTCGCGGGCTCGCTGGACTACGAGAACACGGCCAAGGACCTGCTGGCCATCGTCAAGACCAAGAAGACCGAGCTGCTGTTTCTGGCGCTGTTCCTGCGCTTGCTCAAGCCCGGTGGCCGGGCGGCGGTCATCGTGCCCGACGGCGTGTTGTTTGGTTCGTCCAAGGCGCACAAAGAGCTGCGCCGCATGCTGGTGGAGGACCAGAAGCTTGACGCTGTCATTTCGCTGCCATCGGGGGCTTTCAAACCCTATGCCGGGGTCTCGACCGCCATCCTGCTGTTCACCAAGACCAACTCGGGCGGCACCGACAAGGTCTGGTTCTATGACATGAAGGCTGATGGCTGGAGCCTGGACGACAAGCGCCAGCCGCTGTTGTCTGAGGATAAATTGGGCCTGCAGCCATTGAAGGATGGGCGCAGCCAGCTATCAGAAGCTGAGCACGCCAAAAACAACCTGCCGGATGTGCTGGCGCGCTGGGGCCAGCGGGACGACGCGGAACTTGAGCGCGACCGCACCGACCAGAGTTTCTGCGTGCCCAAGGGCGACATCGTCGGCAATGACTACGACCTGTCCATCAACCGTTACAAGGAAGTGGTGCATGCGGTGAGCGAGCATCTGCCACCGAAGGAGATTTTGGCGAAGCTGGCAGTACTTGAGCTTGAGATTCAGGCGGGGATGAAAGAGCTTGAGGGGATGCTCAATTGAGTTACCCATTGCAACCGCTGTCGTCACTTGGGGTTATTCAGACTGGGTCCACTCCGCTCACCTCGAAAAACGAATACTGGGGTGGTGATATTCCATTCGTCACCCCAGGTGATTTAGACCAAATCTTGCCGGTTGAAACTACGCCAAGAACGCTGTCCGATGAGGGCGCTCAGCAATCGAGAATGTTGCAAAAAGGCTCGGTAATGGTTTGCTGCATTGGTTCTCTTGGAAAAATTGGAATAGCGGGAAGGACAGTCGTCACCAATCAGCAAATTAACTCGGTTGAGTTTGACCAGAAAAAAATATGGCCTAAATTTGGCTTCTATGCATGCAAGAGACTGAAGCCCCAACTTCTAACAATGGCTCCGGCGACGACTATCGCCATTGTTAGTAAGTCAAAATTTGGGCACCTCGAAATACCAGTTCCACCCCTGTCCGAACAGCGCCGCATCGCCGCCATCCTGGACCAAGCCGATGCGCTCAGAGTTAAGCGCCGGGAAGCCTTGGCGCAACTGGACAGCCTCACGCAGTCGATTTTCATTGAAATGTTTGGGGACCCGGTGATAAATCCGATGAAGTGGCCCATCAAAAAATTTGGCGATGTCGGCTCATTGGATAGAGGTGTATCGAAGCACCGCCCCCGCAATGCTCCTGAGCTACTTGGCGGAGCGCATCCACTTGTTCAGACCGGAGAAATTGCAAACTGCGATGGCTACGTTAGAAGTCACAACTCCAGCTATTCTGAATTTGGATTGCGTCAAAGCAAACTTTGGCCGAAGGGAACCTTGTGCATCACTATCGCGGCGAATATTGCCAAAACCGGAATTTTGACGTTCGATGCTTGTTTTCCTGATAGCGTTGTTGGGTTTAAGGCCGAAAAACCCGAGACAGTTGAGTTTGTGCGTGTGTGGCTTTCTTTTCTACAACAAGCGTTGGAAGCAGCCGCACCTGAATCAGCACAAAAAAATATCAACTTGGCAATTCTGCGGGCTCTCAATATCCCGTTACCCCCAATCTCGCTGCAGCAAGCATTTGCAGAGCGGGTCACTTCAACAGAATCTCTCCGAGGCACTCATCGAGTTGCATTAACCGAACTCGACACCCTGTTTGCCTCCCTCCAACACCGCGCCTTCCGAGGCGAACTGTAAATGAGCAACTTCGCCTTCCTCCAGTCTGAATGGTCCACCCTTTTTGGCGCGGCCAGCAAGGCCGAAGGGATGGCGAACACGGATGCCCGGACCTCCTGCTTCTACGCCCGGCGCACCCTGGAGCTGGCGGTGGACTGGCTCTACAAGCATGACCCGGCCTTGCGCTTGCCCTACCAGGACCACCTGAGCGCGCTGATTCACGAGCCCAGCTTTCGGGCCACCGTGGGCGATGCGGTGTTCACCAAAGCCAAGCTCATCAAGGACCTGGGCAACTTGGCGGTGCACAGCACCCGCGCCATCCTGCCGCTCGATGCCGTCACGGCCACGCGCGAGCTGTTCCATGTTTGCTACTGGCTGGCCCGCACCTACGGTCAACGGGTGCGGCCCGCGCCCGACCTGCGCTTTAACCCGGCCATGCTGCCAACCGCTGTCGCCGCAGTGCCAACGCCACCCCAGTCGATTGACCAGCTCCAGAAGCTGGCAACGCAACTGCAGGAGCGCGACGAAAAGCTCAGCGTGCTGCTGGCCGACAAAGCAGCGCTGGACGATGAACTCAAGCAACTGCGTGCGGACGTGGCCGCCGCCAAGAAGGCCAACACGGCTCAGCCCGACACCCACGATTACTCCGAAGCCCAGACCCGCGACTACTTCATTGACCTGCTGCTCAAGGAAGCGGGTTGGGCGCTCGATGCCAAGAACTTTGAAATCGAAGTCAGCGGCATGCCCAACAGCCAGGGAAAAGGTTTTGTGGACTACGTGCTGTGGGGCGATGACGGCAAGCCCTTGGCACTGGTGGAAGCCAAGCGCACCCGCAAGGACGCCAACGTGGGCCAGCAACAGGCCAAGCTCTATGCCGACTGCCTGCAAGCCCAATACGGCCAGCGCCCCATCATTTTCTATTCCAACGGGTATGAGCATTGGATTTGGGACGATGCCAGCTACCCGCCGCGTGCTGTGCAGGGCTTTTTCAAGAAGGCGGAGCTCGACCTCTTGATTCAACGCCGCACCAGCCGCAAGAAGCTGGCCGAGGCCGTCATCAACGCCGCCATCATTGAACGCTATTACCAAAACCGGGCGGTGCGCCGGATTGGCGAAACCTTTGAAGTCGACAACCAGCGCAAGGCGCTGCTGGTGATGGCCACCGGCTCGGGCAAGACCCGCACCGTCATCGCCCTGGCCGATGTGCTGATGCGCTGCAACTGGGCCAAGCGCATCCTGTTCCTGGCTGACCGCGTAGCGCTGGTCAAGCAGGCGGTCAATGCCTTCAAGACACACCTGCCCGACTCATCCCCGGTCAACCTGGTCACCGAGAAAAACACCGAAGGCCGGGTGTATGTCTCAACCTACCCGACCATGATGGGCCTGATTGACGATGCGGCCGATGGCCAGCGCCGTTTCGGTGTCGGGCATTTTGACCTCATCATCATCGACGAGGCCCATCGCTCGGTCTATCAGAAGTACCGCGCCATTTTTGACTACTTTGATTGCCTGCTGGTGGGCCTGACCGCTACACCGAAGGATGAGATTGACCACAACACCTACGGGCTGTTTGACCTGGAAAGCGGCGTGCCGACCGATGTCTATGCGCTCGACGATGCCGTGGCCGAGGGCTATCTGGTGCCGCCCAAGGCTATCTCGGTGCCGCTCAAGTTTCAGCGCGAGGGCATCAAGTACGCGGAGCTGACCGAGGAAGAAAAAGAGCGCTGGGATGCTATTGAGTGGACCGAGGACGGCACGGTGCCCGATGCGGTCGATTCAGCGGCGCTCAACAAGTGGCTGTTCAACACCGACACGGTGGACAAGGTGCTCGAACACCTGATGACCCGGGGCGAGAAGGTGGCTGGCGGCGACCGCCTGGGCAAAACCATCGTGTTCGCCAAGAACAACGCCCATGCCGATTTCATTGCCCAACGCTTCAACGTCAACTACCCGCACTACAAGGGCGCGTTCGCGCGCGTGGTGACTTACAAGACGGAGTATGCGCAGAGCCTGATTGATGACTTTTCCATCAAGGACAAGGTGCCGCACATCGCCATATCGGTGGACATGCTCGATACCGGCATCGACGTGCCCGAGGTGGTCAATCTGGTTTTCTTCAAAATCATCCGCTCCAAAACCAAGTTCTGGCAGATGGTCGGCCGAGGCACCCGCCTGTGCCTCGATTTATATGGCCCCGGGCAGCACAAGCAGTTCTTCAACGTCTTTGACTACTGCCAGAACCTCGAATTCTTCAGCCAGGACCTACCCGCAACCGATGGCGCGACCAGCGAGTCACTCAGCACCAGGCTGTTCAAGGCGCGCTTGACGATGATTGCCGAGCTGGACCGCCGCATTGACACGGGTTGCAAGGCGGCGGAAGGCCGGGCCGCTTACGGCGACCAACGCACTGATGAACAGTTGCGCGCTGAACTGGCGGGCTTGCTGCACCAGCGGGTAGCGGCGATGAACCTGGACAACTTTGTGGTGCGGCCACGGCGCAAGTCGGTGGAGCGCTTTGCCAAGCTGGCATCGTGGCACACGCTCGACGGCGACAGCCTGACCGAGTTGGGCCTGCATGTGTCGGGCCTGCCGACCGAATTGACCGATGACGACGAAGATGCCAAGCGTTTTGACATGCTGGTACTGCGCACGCAGCTCGCCATCCTGCAGGCCAAGCCTGACTTCGACGCCTTGCGCGCGTCGATGCAAGCCATTGCCAGCGCCCTGGAAGGACAGGAAGCTATTCCCGCCATCAAGACGCAGATGGTGTTGATTCAGTCGGTGGCCGGTGACGAATGGTGGGAAGGCGTCACCATTGCCATGCTGGAGGACGCGCGCAAGAAACTGCGGGCACTGGTCAAGCTGATTGAGAAGGGCAAGAAGCCGGTCATCTATACCGATTTTGAGGATGAGCTGGGTGACATGACCACGGTTGTGCTGCCAGGGGTCGGCACGGGCATGAATCTGGCGAAGTTCAAGGACAAGGCCAGGCAGTTCCTGCGCGCGCATGACAGCCACCTGTCGCTGCAGCGCCTGCGCCGCAACCAACCGCTCACACCGTCCGACCTGCAGGAACTGGGGCGCATGCTGGTGGCGGCCGGTGGGTCAGCCGAGGTCATCGAGCAAGCCACCGAGCAAAGCCATGGTTTGGGCATCTTCATCCGCTCCTTGGTGGGTCTGGACCGGGAGACCGCCACAGCGGCGTTCAGTCAATTCGTTGTCGGCACCACCGCCACCGCCAGCCAACTGGAATTCATTGACCTCATCGTGCAGTACCTGACCGAGAACGGGGTCATGGATGCGGCCCGGCTCTACGAGTCGCCTTTCACCGACATCAGCCAGCAAGGGCCAGAGGCGCTGTTTTTGCCGGCCAAGGTGACGGAGATGGTGCGGGTACTCGATGAAATACGCGAGCGGGCTGTGGCCTGACTTTGGACGCGCTGGTGGCCTGCGTTAACTCTTGGTTCGTCATCAGCTCGCGCGCGCGCATACCGCTCCGAAAACCCCGCGCTTTTTTGGCAACATCTTGGCGAACGTTGTTGCCATCTCGTAGGCCCACTTACCGGCACCATTTGCTGCGTCTTGCTGATTTTTGCTGCATTGGCGCGGGTGCAAAAATATCAAAAAAACTCAAATGAAAAACCTGACAAAACCTGACAAAACCTTGGGGTTGCGTATTCCACTCAAGTCAGCCACCAATAATGCCAAGTGCACTGCCACCTGTTCCATCGGTAAGACCGCCACCAATTCCGGAGCTACCCAGCCACAATTTCGATGAATTTGGGGAAATTCAGTGCCGGCTTGTGCACTAAGCGGGTGTTCCCGGTCTGGCCGCAGTGGTCAGGAACGGGCCCCTTGCTGTCGCTGGACTTGGTGCAAGGCAGTCGTTCAAAATGACTTGGTCAAGCATGAGGGGTGGCACCAGAAAATCAATCAGTGGGCTTGGTGGAGCCTGACCTGATTGCGCCCATTGCCTTTTGCATGGTACATGGAAAAGTCGGCGTGCTTGGACAGAGACAGCTCATCTTCACCATGCTGCGGGTAGAGCGCAATGCCCACGCAGCATGAAATGCGCACGCTGTGACCGGCCACGACAAACGGTTGCTCCAGACTCGCGCGGATTTTTTCAGCCACGGTCAAGGCTTCGTTCTCCCCAGCCACATTGCGCAGCAGCACGACAAACTCGTCACCCCCGATGCGCGCGACGGTGTCGGAATCCCTTACACAGGCAACCATGCGCTGCGCCACTTCTTTCAGCAGCAAGTCACCCACCGGATGACCAAACTGGTCGTTCACTGGCTTGAACATGTCCAGGTCAATGGACATCAACGCGAGGCTGCACCTGTCGCGCAAAGCGCTGGACAGCGCGTTCTGCAACCGGTCTGAAAACAGTGCCCGGTTCGCCAGACCCGTCAGGATGTCATGCTGGGCCAGGTGTTCTATGCCCTCTTGAGCCGCCTTGCGTTCGGTGATGTCGAGAATGAAGCCGCTCCACGTTGACGGCTCACCAGTTGCAGTGGAACTGGGTTTTGATTCCGTATGGAGCCATTTCAGTTCACCTTGCGGAGTCACGATTCTGTGTTCGATGACAAGCCCGATTCCGGTTTTATTGGCTCTGTTGTCCTCGTCGCGTACGAGTTGCCGGTCATCTTCGTGAACAAGGCTCCAGAATTTATTGGAGTCGGCGATGATTTCTTCGGCGTCGACGCCGAAGATTTCCTTGCTTCGATGGTTCATGTAGGTGAAACGATTGCTGCCATCGGGGTTGAGCACGTAGTCATACAAGACTGTGGGAACTGTTTCGGCCATTCGCTCAAATCGCTCACTGCTTTTCCGCAGTGATTCTTCGCTCCGTTTGCGCTCGGTGATGTCCTGAATTGTTCCAATCAGTGAAACGACTTTGCCGTCAGGACCATAGGCGAGTTCCCCCATGCCACTGACCCATCTGGTCTCGCCATCCGACTTGCGAACGATTCTGTATTCCTTGTTGAACGGCTTTCGCTTACCAAGGACTTCTTCACTCAAGTATTGACCCATCATCTCGGCGTCCTGCGGATGTGCGAGGTCTTGCCACCCTTGTACGTTCCTAGAGAAGTCTTTGCCTATGCCAAAAATCCTGTCGAGTTCTTCTGACGATTTCCAGAGGCCCGACATCACATCAAGTTTATAAGAACCGATGGATGCGATTCGCTGGCTCTCCCTCAAAAAGAATTCGCTCTCTTTGAGTACCTTTTTTGCGTGATTACGTTCGGTGATGTCACGGGAAGAGAAGAACAGCACGCGCTCGCCGTTCAGTTCAAGAGCCTGACCAGTGACTTCAACGTCACACAGGCTGCCGTCTTTGCGTCGATGTCTCGTTTCAAAGGTCAAGATGTCGCGCGTATCAAGCTGCTCCTGTAGCTTCTGCTTCAACTCATCAGGAGATAAGTGTGCATCCCATAAAACAACGTTTGCGCCGATGAGTTCCTCTCTTTTGTAGCCGAGCACCTTGCAAAAGGCTATGTTCACATCGAGTGCATTGCCCTCGCTATCGAGAATGTGAATCCCGTCACTGCCATTCTGCAGAAGCAGCGTGTTTCTCCGGCCGTCACGCGCCAAGGCTCCTTCGGCCTGCTTGCGCACGGTAATGTCCCAGATGATGCCGTTCATCCTCACCGGGCGGCCCTTGTCGTCGCGAACCAGTTCGCCGCGGGCGGTGAGGTGATGGATGCTCCCGTCCGGCCAGACTGCGCGGTACTCCGGTTCGTACGGCACGTCCTGCTCGGCGGCGCGGGTCAGTGCTGCCTTGAGCGTCTGCCGGTCATCGGGATGCACGGCAGCGAAGATTGCCTCCTCGGCCCCGGTGAAGGTCGCGGGGTCGATGCCGAGGAGATGGCAGGTCTGGGCATCGAAACACCATTTGTTCTCGATGAGGTTCCACTGTCATTCGCCCATGCGAGCGCCCGTCAAGGCAAGGCAAGGCGCAG
>NZ_JAAFHA010000049.1 GCF_010365055.1 Rhodoferax sp. | reverse complement strand
TTGCGATGATTTTCCAGGAGCCCATGACCAGCCTGAACCCCGTCTTCACGGTGGGGGAGCAGATTGCCGAGTCGGTGCGCCTGCACATGGGGCTGGACCGCGCGGCGGCCCTGGCGCACGCCCAGCGCATGCTGGAACTGGTCGAGATACCGGCTGCGGCACAGCGGCTGCACGAGTATCCGCACCAACTGTCAGGCGGCATGCGCCAGCGCGTGATGATTGCGCTGGCCATGGCCTGCAATCCGACCTTGCTGATTGCCGACGAGCCGACCACGGCACTTGATGTGACCATCCAGGCGCAGATTCTGGAGCTGATGCGCCGCCTGCAGACTGAGACCGGCATGAGCATCCTGTTCATCACGCACAACTTGGGGGTGGTGGCCCACCACGCCGATGATGTGGCGGTGATGTATGCGGGACGCATTGTCGAAGCTGCCCCTGTGAGGGAACTCTTTGCCTCGCCCCAGCACCCCTACACGCAGGGCTTGCTGGCCTGCCTGCCGGCGCAGCAGCGTAAGCGCGAGCTGGCCGGTGACGGCGGCAAGCGGCGCCTCTATGCCATTCGCGGCCAGGTGTCCAGCCCGCTGGCGCCACCGCCGGGCTGCGCGTTTGAGCCGCGCTGCGACCATGCCCTGGCGGCGTGCAAGGAAGCCATGCCCGCATTGGAAAGCGCTGGACCGCAGCGTACCGCGCGCTGCATCCTCGTCTCTGAAACTGCAATTGTGCCTTTGGAGACCGCATGAGCGCGCCACTGATTGAAGTCAAGAATCTGCATCGCTACTTTGGCGCGTCTGCCAAGCCGGTGCGTGCTGTAGATGATGTATCTTTTTCCATCCAACCCGGTGAAACGCTGGGGCTGGTCGGGGAATCGGGCTCTGGGAAAAGCACCATTGGCCGCACATTACTGCGGCTGATTGAGAGCACGTCGGGCCAGGTGCTGTACCGGGGAGAAGACCTCGGGGCGGCATCAAGTTCCCGCATGCGCGCCCTGCGCAGCAAGCTGCAGATGATTTTTCAGGACCCCTACGCCAGCCTGAATCCGAAAATGCGCGTGAAGGATATTCTGGGGGAGGCCTTGCAGGTGCACGGCCTAGCCAAAGGCAAGGTGGCCAGGAATCAACGCATCGTCGAATTGCTGGAACTGGTTGGCCTGCGTGTCGAGCATGCCAGCCGCTATCCGCATGAATTTTCCGGTGGCCAGCGCCAACGCATTGGCGTGGCCCGAGCCCTCGCAGTTGAGCCTGAGTTCATCGTGGCTGACGAGCCCTTGTCCGCGCTGGACGTGTCAATACAGGCGCAGGTGGTCAACCTGCTGTGCGACCTGCGCGACCGCCTGTCGCTGACCATGCTGTTCATCTCGCACGACCTAGATGTGGTGGAGTACCTGTGCGACCGCGTGGTGGTGCTGTACCTGGGCCGCGTGATGGAAGTGGCGCCTACGGCCGAGCTGTTTGCGCGGCCTTTGCATCCCTACACCCAGGCGCTGCTGGCCGCCTCACCCAAGCCCGACCCCGAGCAAAAAAGCGAGCACATTGCGCTCAAGGGCGACATGCCCAGCCCCGTCAACCCGCCTTCCGGTTGCGTGTTCCGTACCCGCTGCCCGCACGCGATCGACGCCTGCTCTGGCGTCCGCCCCGAATTGCGGGACATGGGACAGGGCCGTTTCAAAGCCTGCATCCGCGATGACATCGCGCTGGTGACGGCGTAATAAAAAGGACTCATTCATGACCACTTTACAAGACATTCTCGACCCGCAGATTGACCACTCTTTCAAGGGCTTCCCGCACACCAGCCCGCCCTTGCGCCGCTCGCAAATTGCCGCTCAGCACTGGCGCGTGCTTGACGGTGATCTGCCGCTGCCGCTGGCACTCGTCAAGCAGCAGGCGCTGCAGCACAACCTGTCGTGGATGCAGCGCTTCGCTGTCGACCACGGCCTTGACATGGCCCCGCACGGCAAAACCACCATGTCGCCCCAGCTTCTCAAGCGCCAGCTGGACGAGGGGGCCTGGGGCCTGACCTTTGCCACCGTGGTTCAGGTGCGTGCCGGTGTATCAGCGGGTGCGCGCCGTTGCATGATCGCCAATCAGGTGTTTGCCGCACTTGACCTGGCCGGCATCCAGGACATGCAGCGTGAACACGCCGGACTGCGCGTGGCATTTCTGGTGGACTCGGTGGCGCAACTGGCGTTGATTGAAGCCTGGTATCTGTCGCAGAGCGACTCCCAGGCAGCCGTGCGGCCTTTTGAGGTCCTGCTGGAAATCGGCGTCGAGGGCGGTCGTACTGGTTGCCGCAGCCAGCAAGATGCGTTGACGCTGGCCCGGCGCCTCCATGACAGCCCGGCATGCCGTCTGGTCGGCATCGAGTGCTACGAAGGCCTGGGCGCGACCGGGCAATCAGCGGCGGATGAGGTGTATGCCGCGGCGCTGATGCAGCGCGTTTGCGACATTGCCGTCGCCTGTGACCAGCAGCATTTTTTCGACAACGAGGAGGTGCTGGTCACGGCTGGCGGCTCGGCGATTTTTGACCTGGTGGCGAGCCGGCTCAGGCCCCAGCTTTCGCGGCCGGTGCGCGGCCTGCTGCGATCGGGCTGCTACGTGACGCACGATCACGGGTTTTACAAACGCATGGTCAGCGCGGTCAATTCGCGTCTGCACTGCCGCGACGGCCTGCAGGCGGCGATGGAAGTATGGGCTTCGGTGCAGTCCTGCCCCGAGCCCGGTCTGGTGATCCTCGCAGTGGGCAAGCGCGACATTTCCTACGACCTTGATTTGCCCATCCCGCTCGGCTTTTTCAAACCCGGCGACCGAGCCATCACGGATGCGCCCGCCGACTGGAAGATCGGGGGCCTGAACGACCAGCATGCCTATTTGCGTGGCACCGGCCCCGAGCATGCTGCGCTGCAGGTTGGCGATCTGGTGGCACTGGGAATATCGCACCCCTGCACCACGTTTGACAAATGGCGGTGGATGCCAGTGGTTGATGAAAACTATGTGGTTTGCGATGCCCTCGTGACCTGTTTCTGATTTTTCGTGACCAGTCTTCGCTCACGTCAATCCAATTCACCACATGATCCCTTCATGACTTCAAAAGTTCTTGCAAGAATTGCCGAGACCATGGGAAACGCGCCGACCTCCAGGCGTAGCGTGCTTGCCATAATCCTGCAGGACCCACAGCGTGTGCTGGATGAGAGTTTTGAGCAGTTGGCGCACCGGGCGGGCAGTTCGGTGCCCACCGTCATGCGCACCTGCCGTGACCTGGGCTACCCGGGCCTGCGCGAGTTCAAGCTCGCGCTGGCGCAGGAAATGGCCGTCAGCGGTTCGCCCCTGCATCGCCGGGTGCAGCTCCATGACGGTACCCAGGAAGTTATCTCCAAGGTCATCAGGGGCGCTGCCACCGCGGTCAGCGGTGTGCAGGCTCAGCTCAGTGTGGCGGCAGTCGAAGCGGCCGCCGACGCCATCGTTCGCGCCAGCCGCGTGGATTGTTACAGCGTGGGCGTGACTTCCAGCTTCATGGCGTCCGACATGCAAGCCCGGCTGTTCCGGTTGGGGTTGGTCTCCAATGCTTATCTGGACATTCATTTGCAGCTGGTGTCGGCGGCCACCCTAGGTACCCAGGGCGTGGTGTTTGCCATTTCGCATGTCGGCGGCATGCCCTCGCTGATCGAAGCCGTGGACGTTGCCCGCTCCCAAGGCGCCACGGTGATTGCCCTGACCCAGCAGGGGACCGCACTGGCTGAGCACGCCGACATTGTGCTGGGCATCCATGTCCCGGAAGATCCGGTCATGCATGTGGGTACCGAGGCCTATCTGGTACACCTCACCGTGATTGAAATCGTCACGGTGCTGGTGGCGCAGCGGCTGGGGGATCTGGCCGTCACGCGTCTGGGTGGCGTGCGTAAAGTGCTGAGTACGCGCGGTGTGGACATGCGGCACTACGCCAGGCTAGATTGGGATACGGCAGCCGCAGTCAATGAAAGCAAACTCAAACTCAACGAAAGAAAACTCAAATGACGCGCGCTACTCTGCTGGAGAATGGTCTGGCGATTGATGGCACAGGTGCCGGCGGCTGGATCGGCGATGTGCTGCTGGTGGGCGACCGCATTGCGGCGCTGGGCAAGGATCTGCGCCACCAGTTGCCGGAGGGTCTGAGGCTTGAAGAGGTGAGTTGCATCGATTGCAGCGGCTTGGCCATCACCCCTGGCTTCATCGATGTGCACACGCACGACGATGCCATCGTGCTCAAGCACCCCGATATGCTGCCCAAGGTCTCTCAGGGCATTACCACCGTCATCACCGGCAATTGTGGCATTTCGCTGGCGCCTTTTATGGTGGAGAAGGCCGAGCCGCCGCTGAATCTGCTCGGTGCCGATTCATTCCGGTTTGATTCAGTGGAGAGTTATGAGCGCGCACTGGCAGCCGCACAGCCAGCGGTCAATGTGGCGGCGCTGATTGGCCACACCACCTTGCGTTTTGCCTGCATGGACGACCTGACCCGCGCAGCCAGCGCCAGCGAGCTCGACGCCATGTGTGCGCTGCTCACGCACTGCATGGAAGCTGGCGCGGCCGGCCTGTCGTCGGGCCTTTTTTATGAGCAGGCTTTTGCCGCGCCTGCGGAAGAAGTGGTTCGTCTGGCCCAGGTGGTCTCCCGCTTTGGTGGCGTCTACAGCAGCCACCTGCGCAGCGAGATGCAGGCCATCATCGAAGCGCTTCATGAGGCCGGCGACACAGCCTTTCGCGCCAGCGTTCCGTTGATCATTTCGCACCACAAATGTGCAGGCCCGGCCAACTGGGGGCGCACGCAGGAAACCCTGCCGCTGATTGAGTCGCTCGCCAGCCGCCAGCCTGTGGCCATGGACGTTTACCCCTACGTGGCGGGCTCCACCGTGCTGCGTGAGGACCTCGTTGATGGCGTGATCGACGTTCTCGTGAACTGGTCCACGCCGCATCCTGAAATGACGGGCCGCACTTTGGCTTCCATTGCCGCCGAGTGGGGCGTTGACCAAAAAACCGTCTGCCGCCGGCTGCAGCCAGGCGGAGCCTGCTATTTCCAGATGCACGAGGATGACGTGAAGCGAGTCATTGCCCACCCATTGAGCATGATTGGCTCCGACGGTTTGCCGCATGACCAGCATCCGCATCCGCGGCTGTGGGGCGCATTTCCGCGCGTGCTGGCGCGATACTGGCGAGAGCAACAACTTTTTCCGCTGGAAACAGCCATCTACAAAATGACCGGCTTTTCGGCCCGCAATTTCCGGCTACATCAGCGCGGGCAGTTGCAGGTGGGCTGGCACGCCGACGTGGTGGTGCTGGACCCGACCAGGGTTCGCGACGTGGCGACCTACGAAAACCCGATTGCACTATCTGAAGGCATTGAAAAAGTATTCGTCAATGGCGCGCTGGCCTATAACGCAAACGCTGGCGATACCGGTGAAGCCCGGGTGCAGGCGCGCGCCGGCCGGCTGTTGAAGCGCCACGCGCCACAGGCGCTTGAGGAACCGGTTCTCTAACCAGTACCTCCAGCGGTTCCTCGCTGCCGATGTTGCGTGCCTCCGCTATCCGATGTCCTGTTTCGCGCGTTGACGGCGCTTGGATACACGGCCGCGATCAAAATGAACAATACCAATCGCTGGCGCAGCGCAAGATCGCCTTCATTGGCTGTGGCGCACTTGGGGCGGCAATCGCTCGTCTGCTCGCGCAGGTCGGTCTTGGCGCTTGCATATTGGTGGACGGCGACGACCTTGCCGGGCACAACACTTCCCGACATGTTTTAGGGCAACGATTTACTGGCAAAAACAAAGCGGTGGCCACGGCGAAAATGCTCAAGGAGGACTTCCCTCACATCAAAAGTGCCGATGCTTTCCCTCATCGGTTTCAGGCTTTGTGCACTGCCGATCTGCAAAAGCTCGCTGAGTGCGACGTCGTCATAAGCGCTGGCATTGACATCGACGGCGATGCCGCGCTGGATCACTGGCGCACCGGCTTAGCAAAGCCCCCGGTCCATGTCTGTGCTTGGGTGGAACCCTTCGCCGTTGAGGCTGGCTGCGGCAACGTCTTCCAGCCTCACGGAGCTGTTGAGCTACAAGCCACCGTCGGACTCGCGGCTGGTGTCGCCCTTGATGTTTTTACCGGCAGGGTTTCGAAGTCAATGCGCAGGGTGTGGCAAGGGGATGCCGATGATGCCAGCCGAAGGGGAGGGATTGTGCTCCCCTCATTTACAGAGAACAAAAGCGTCACGGAGCATCCGTGGCTTTAGGAATTCGCGACATCCTTCGTATGCGCCAGCCGGTAGGTCAAGTCATCGCGCGATGCCCGGGTTCACGCAGGTTGTGCGAATCGGACCGACGGCGATCCAGCATGTGCGCAAGCATCGACAAATACGTCCACAGTCGTCCGAAGCTGGTGGGCAACTCTTTGGGTCTATAACGACCGATGAGGTAACTATTTCTGTCGCAACAGGGTTATATAAAAATGATGGTCGCGGTCGATATCACTACCGATCAAACCCGGAAGCAGCCCAAAGCGCGATCGAACGGCACGCCCGAACGGGTCACCTTTACCTGGGTGATTGGCATACCCATGCAGAAAGTGTCCCGCAGACTTCCTTGGACGACGTAGACGCGATGGCAAGGCTGGTTGCCAAATCTGCCTTGAACTCCGACGCTATCCTGATGCTGATCGTTGGGCAAAGCGAAGGGATTGACGGCCTGCGTCTAAAAACTGTTGGGAGATTCCGCTCGGATGATTGGGTGCTCCTGCAGGTGACAGGTTCATTCGGCGGATGAACCACTGCCGAATGAACCCAAGACCAATATCTTGTTTACGACTTTAGAAATGTGTCGTTTCAATTCCACAACCCGCAAACCCGCATGGATGCTAGGCCCCTGTTTACGACTTTAATTGCACGGAATACGGACACAGGGAGCTAGCGAATCTACTCCACGGTCACACTCTTGGCCAGATTGCGCGGCTTGTCGACATCCGTGCCTCTGGCGCAAGCCGTGTGGTAGGCCAGCAGCTGCAAGGGCACCACATGCAGCAGCGGCGAGAGTTCGCCGTAATGTTCGGGCATGCGTATGACGTGAATGCCTTCACCCGACTCAATGTGGCTATCCGCGTCGGCCAGCACATAAAGCACGCCACCACGGGCGCGCACCTCGTGCATATTGCTCTTGAGTTTTTCTAGTAGTGCATCATTGGGCGCCACCGTGACCACCGGCATGGCGCTGGTCACCAGCGCCAGCGGGCCATGCTTGAGTTCACCCGCAGGGTAGGCCTCGGCATGGATGTAGCTGATTTCCTTGAGCTTGAGTGCGCCTTCCAGGGCGATTGGGTAATGCAGGCCACGACCCAAGAAGAGCGCATTTTCTTTTTTTGCAAAGTCTTCAGACCAGGCAATCACTTGCGGCTCCAGCGCCAGCACGGCTTGCAGGGCGGCGGGCAAATGGCGCATCGCTTTGAGGTGGCGCGCTTCCTCAAGCTCGCTCAAGCGGCCCTTGGCTTGGGCCAGCGCCAGCGTCAGCAAGAACAAACCAGCGAGCTGCGCGGTGAAGGCCTTGGTCGACGCCACGCCAATTTCGATGCCGGCGCGGGTGATGTAGGTGAGTTCGCATTCGCGCACCATGGCACTGGTGGCCACGTTGCAGATGGTCAGTGTGTGCGTCATGCCCAGGCTTTGCGCGTGGCGCAACGCGGCCAAGGTGTCCGCGGTTTCGCCGGACTGGGTGATGGTGACGACCAGGGTGCGGGGGTTGGGCACTGACTCGCGGTAGCGGTATTCGCTCGCCACTTCGACCTGGGTCGGGATCTTGGCAATGCTCTCCAGCCAGTACTTGGCGGTACAACCGCTGTAGTAGCTGGTGCCACAGGCCAGGATCAGCACCGAGTCAATCTCTTTGAAAACATTCGCCGCGTTGCTGCCTGGCGCATGGTTCATCTGTTGGTCAAACAGTTCTGGCACGATGCCATCGACGCCTTGCAGGGTGTCGGCAATGGCGCGCGGTTGCTCAAAAATCTCCTTCTGCATGAAGTGGCGATACGGTCCCAGCTCGGCCGCACCACTGTGCGCGTGCACGGTTTTGACCGGACGCTGCGCCGCCGGTACCGGTTTGCCTTGTTTGTCAAACAGCCAGTATTTGCCAAGCTGAATGTCGACGACGTCGCCTTCATCCAGATAAACAATCTGGTCAGTCACACCCGCCAGTGCCATCGCATCGCTGGCCAAAAAGTGCTCCTGGCTGTCCTGGCCAACGCCCAGAATCAGCGGCGAGCCGGCCCGCGCGCCAATCAGCCGCTGTGGCTCGTCCTTGCAGAAAACGGCAATGGCGTAGGCGCCGCGCAACTGCTCCAGCGCGGCCTTGACGGCTTCAAACAGATCGCCGTCGTAGCGGCTGTCGATCAGGTGGGCGATGACTTCGGTGTCGGTCTGGCTCTGAAACACATAACCTTTGGCCTGCAGCAGGGCACGCAGCTGGTCATGGTTCTCAATGATGCCGTTGTGTACCAACGCAATGCGCCCGGGGCGGCTGTAGGCATCCGCGCCAGGCCCATGGCTGAAGTGCGGGTGCGCGTTGTGCACCACGGGGGCGCCGTGCGTGGCCCAGCGGGTGTGGGCAATGCCCGTGCTGCCTTCAAGGTGACTGGTGCTGACCTGCTCGGCCAGCTCGGCGACGCGAGCCGTGCTGCGGGCACGCTGCAAGCCGTTGGCATACACCGCGACACCGCAGGAGTCATAGCCGCGGTACTCCAGCCGGGCCAAGCCCTGCACCAGGATGGGAACGATGTTGCGGTTGGATACCGCGCCGACGATGCCGCACATAGACTGCTCCAAAAATTAGTCAACTATGGTACGAGTTGTCATAAGAAATTTGTGATTAATAGTATACGTATTATGAAATAATATTACATAAATACGTGAAATATTGTAATTATGTCGTAATAAAGTACATTATGAAATAAAATCTCTCCTCACCTGATTCCTTTTTGTGAAGGCCACCAGCCAAGAGGGGTGCTACGACCGGATAAGGGATAAATCGGTCGATTCTTGCGCAGGACCAGTAAAACTACCTAGGTGCTTACCCCCTCACGCGGCGCAATGCAACTCGTTAGCATTCATTTTCGTGTTGACGACTTGTGCGTCTGTCAACTTGGACCAGTCAGCCGGAGAGTAATTTGTCAGTGGAGTTCATTCTTGAGACCCGTGGTTTGACCAAAGAATTCAAGGGCTTCGTGGCGGTCAACCATGTGGACCTGAAGGTTCGCCGTGGTCACATCCACGCGCTGATCGGCCCCAACGGCGCTGGCAAGACCACCTTTTTCAACCTGTTGACCAAATTTTTGCAGCCGACCACCGGCAGCATCTTGTTCAATGGCGCCGACATCACGTTTGAGAAGCCCGCGCAAACGGCACGCCGCGGCATTGTTCGCTCGTTCCAGATCTCGGCCGTGTTTCCGCACATGACGGTGCTGGAAAACGTGCGCGCCGCACTGCAGCGCAATCTGGGAACTTCGTTTCACTTCTGGAAAGCCGAAAGCACGCTGATTCACCTGCATGACCAGGCCCGCCAGTTGCTGACCGATGTTGATCTGCAAGATTTTGCCGATGAGATGACCGTCAATTTGCCCTACGGCCGCAAGCGCGCGCTGGAGCTGGCCACGACACTGGCGCTGGAGCCCGAGTTGATGCTATTGGACGAACCCACGCAGGGCATGGGCCATGAAGACGTGGACCGCGTGACCCAACTGATCAAAAAAGTGTCGACAGGCCGCACCATCCTCATGGTGGAACACAACATGAATGTCGTCGCCAAGATTGCCGACCGCATCACGGTGCTGCAACGCGGTGCCATCATTGCCGACGGCCCCTACGCCGAAGTAGCCAAGAATCCGCTGGTGATTGAAGCCTACATGGGCACCGTTGACACTGAACTGCAGGGTGCACATGAATGAGTAAGGAATTGCTTCGCATCGCAGACCTGCACGCCTGGTACGGCGAGTCCCACATTCTGCATGGCGTCAATTTGAGCGTGAACGAAGGCGAGGTCGTGACGCTGCTGGGGCGCAACGGTGCCGGGCGCACCACCACCCTGCGTGCCATTGTCGGCCTGACCGGCAGCCGCAAGGGCTCGATCAAGATCAATGGCGTCGAGACCGTCAAGCTGGCACCGCACAAGGTGGCGCACCTGGGCGTCGGCTACTGCCCGGAGGAGCGCGGCATTTTTGCCAGCCTGACGGCCGAAGAAAACCTGATGTTGCCACCCACGCTGGCACCGGGCGGCATGAGCGTCGACGAGATTTACGCGATGTTTCCCAACCTGCAGGAGCGCGCCGCCAGCCCTGGCACGCGCCTGTCGGGCGGTGAGCAGCAAATGCTGGCGGTGGCGCGGATTCTGCGAACCGGCGCGCGGCTGTTGCTGCTCGACGAGATCTCGGAAGGCCTGGCACCTGTCATTGTGCAAAAGCTGGCCGAGATGATTCTGACGCTCAAAGCCAAGGGCTACACCATCGTGCTGGTCGAGCAGAACTTCCGCTTTGCGGCACCGCTGGCCGACCGCTTCTACGTGATGGAGCACGGTGTCATCGTGAAGCAGTTTGCGCAAAACGAGTTGACCCACAACATGGGCATGCTGCAGGAATATCTAGGCGTTTAACACTTGCTCAAGCCAAAACACTTGTCAATTTTTCCCGTTTCTCAACAACTAACTATCTACCAGGAGACACTATGAAACTCAAGACTCTCGTTGCCGCCATGGCCATTGGTTTCAGCCTTGGCGCATCGGCACAGAATACCGGCCCCGTAAAAATCGGTTTCATCACCGACATGTCCAGTGTCTATGCCGACATCGACGGCCCAGCCGGCGGTGAAATGATCAAGTGGGCAGCGCAGGATTTTGGCGGCAAGGTGCTCAACCGTCCGATCGAAGTGCTGACCGCCGACCACCAGAACAAAGCGGACATTGCCAGCGCAAAAGCACGTGAATGGATCGACAAGGATGGTCTGTCGATGCTGGTTGGCGGCACCAACTCCGGCACGGCACTGGCGATGGCCAAGGTCGCTGAGGAAAAGAAGCGTCCCTTCATGGTCATTGGCGCCGGCTCTGCCCGCCTGACCAATGAGGCCTGCTCGCCTTACACGGTGCACTACGCGTATGACACGGTGTCGCTGGCCAAGGTGGCTGGCACGGCGTTGGTCAAGGCAGGTGCCAAAAATTGGTTCTTTTTGACAGCCGACTACGCGTTTGGCTATTCACTCGAAGGCGATGCCTCCAACGTGGTCAAGGCCAATGGCGGTACCGTCCTTGGTGCAGTTCGTCACCCGCTCAATGCGTCTGACTTCTCCTCCTTCCTGCTGCAGGCGCAGTCCTCCAAAGCCCAGATTCTGGGGCTGGCCAATGCCGGCGGCGACTTCACCAATGCGATGAAGGCCGCCAAGGAATTTGGTGTCAACAAGACCATGAAGATTGCCGGCCTGCTGGTGTTCATCAACGACGTGCACAGTCTGGGACTGGCCAATACCGAAGGCCTGCAACTCGCTGACAGCTGGTACTGGAACCAGGACGACGCGTCCCGGAAGTTTGCTAAACGTTTCTTTGACAAGTACAAGCGCATGCCGTCGAGCTTGCAAGCCGCCGACTACTCGGTTGCGATGAACTACCTCAAGGCCGTGCAAACCGCTGGCACAACGGACGCGGACAAAGTGATGTCCACTCTGAAGGCGATGAAGATCGACGACTTCTACAACAAAGGCCAGATCCGCGCGGACGGCCGCATGATCCACGACATGACCCTGTTCCAGGTCAAGTCGGCCAAGGAATCAACCACACCGTGGGATTACTACAAAGTGGTCGCCAAGATTCCAGGCGATCAGGCCTTCACCACAGCGGCCGAATCCAAATGCGCGTTGATCAAAAAATAGGTTGACTTGAGGGGCCGGCCGTCTGGGCGGCCGGCCAATTTTTTGCCATTTCAAGGTATGAACTAACGGGCCTCCATGGAAATTTTCGGTATTCCCCATCAAGCTTTTCTGGGCCAGCTGATGCTGGGCCTGGTCAATGGCGCGTTTTACGCGATGCTCAGCTTAGGGCTGGCGGTGATCTTTGGCCTGCTCGGCATCGTGAACTTTGCGCACGGCGCACTCTATATGCTGGGCGCCTTTGCCGCCTGGATCATGCTCGATAAATTTGATATCAACTACTGGTATGCACTGGTGCTGGCACCGTTGACGGTGGGCGCGCTCGGTGTCGTGATTGAACGGCTCTTTCTCAAACATCTGTACAAGATTGACCCGATTTACGGCCTGCTGCTCACGCTGGGTCTGGCACTGATTGCCGAGGGTATTTTCCGCGAGTTGTATGGCGTGTCGGGCCAGAATTACAACGTGCCCGAACTGCTGTCGGGCGCCACCGACCTGGGCTTTATGGTGCTGCCCAATTACCGCGCCTGGGTGGTGCTGGTGTCGTTGGCAGTGTGCCTGGGCACCTGGTACCTGATTGAACGCACACGACTGGGCGCCTACCTGCGCGCAGGCACCGAGAATGCCGCGCTGGTGCAAGCCTTTGGCATCAACGTACCCTTGATGGTGATGCTGACCTACGGCGCCGGTGCCGCGCTGGCCGCGCTGGCCGGTGTGCTGGCCGCGCCCATCATCCAGGTCAACCCGCTGATGGGCTCGAACCTGATCATTGTGGTGTTTGCTGTGGTGGTCATCGGTGGCATGGGCTCCATCATGGGCTCCATTCTGACGGGCCTGGGCCTGGGTGTGATCGAAGGGCTGACACGGGTGTTCTACCCCGAAGCTTCCAGTATCGTGGTCTTCATCATCATGGTGATCGTCCTGATGATCAGACCGGCCGGCCTGTTCGGCAAGGAGGCCTGAGCCATGAGCAGCGCCATGAACCCCCCTACTCACAGCAAGCAGATGACCAAAGCCGCCAAACTCCTTCGAATCACCTACATCGCGCTGCTGATCCTCGCGCTGGTCGCACCCATGCTCGGGCTCTACCCGGTGTTTGTCATGAAGCTGCTGTGCTTCGCGCTGTTTGCCTGTGCCTTCAACCTGTTGCTGGGCTTTACCGGTTTGCTGTCTTTTGGCCACGCCGCTTTTTTTGGCTCGGCGGCGTACATCACGGGTTATTTCATCAAGTCGCAGAACTTTACGCCGGAACTGGGCATTGCTGCCGGCGTTGTTGGTGCGGGCCTGATCGGCCTGGTGGTTGGTTTTGTAGCGATCCGGCGTCAGGGCATATATTTCGCCATGATCACCCTGGCGATGGCGCAGATGATTTATTTTGTCTGCCTGCAGGCGCCCTTTACCGGGGGAGAGGATGGGCTGCAGGGCGTGCCACGCGGCGCGCTGTTCGGCCTGTTTTCGTTGCAGTCCGACACTGCCATGTATTACCTGGTAGTGGCGGTGTTTGTGGCGGGCTTTCTGGCCGTTTCACGTATCGTCCATTCGCCGTTCGGCCAGGTGCTCAAGATGATCCGTGAAAACGAGCCGCGCGCGATTTCGCTGGGCTACCAGGTGGACCGCTACAAACTGCTGGCCTTTGTGCTGTCGGCCGCCCTGGCTGGACTGGCCGGCTCGCTCAAGGCACTGATCATGGGTTTTGCCACCTTGTCCGACGTGCACTGGACGATGTCGGGTGAAGTGATCTTGATGACGCTGCTCGGGGGCGTCGGAACCTTCTTCGGCCCGGTGATGGGTGCGGGCATTGTGATCTCGCTGCAAGACACACTGGCTGACAAGGTCGGCTCCTGGGTCAACGTCATCATCGGCGTGATTTTTGTGCTGTGTGTGCTGGCCTTCCGCAAAGGCGTGGTCGGAGAATTGCAGGCCTGGCTGGAGCGCCGCCGCCATGCCGCGGCCGCGCCCAAAGCCTGAGAGGTCGCCTGCGCACGCGTGCTGAGGCGAATTGCTTCGGCCGATGTCATGCATGCGGTGAGGCGGCGTGGCTGTCAATCAAGTCATGAGCCACACGCTTTCACTGCGACATTTCTTACTGGCCCTGGCCGTCGTCGCGGTCTGGGGAACGAATTTTGTCGTCATCAAGCTCGCGCTGGGCCAGATGCCGCCCCTGCTGTTTGCGACCTTGCGCTTTGCCGTGGTTGTGCTGCCGACGGTGTTCTTTTTGCCGCGTCCCAAGGTGCCCTGGCGCAACCTGGCCGCTTACGGCCTGCTGATTGGCGTCGGCCAGTTTGGCCTGCTGTTTGTGGCCATGAAGGGTCATATTTCGCCCGGCCTGGCCTCGCTGGTCATTCAGGTTCAGGTGTTCTTCACCATCGCTCTGGCGATGCGACTCGCGGGCGAACAGCTGCAGCGCATGCAGTGGCTGGCCTTGGCCTTGGCCACTGGCGGCATTGGCATCATCGTGCTGCATACCGATGGCAGCACCACGCTGCTGGGGCTGGCGCTGATCCTGCTGGCCGCGCTGTCATGGGCCGGTGGCAACATCGTGGCGCGCGAGGCGGGGCGCGTCAACATGGTGGCCTATGTCGTGTGGTCGAGTCTGTTCGCCGTGCCGCCGCTGGCCGCGCTTTCCTTGTGGATGGAAGGCTGGGATGCGGTGGCCTTGGCCCTGCGCAACGCCGATACAGGGGTCTGGGCCGCCGTGGCATGGCAGGCCTGGGGCAACTCGCTGTTTGGTTACGCCGCGTGGGGCTGGCTGCTGGCGCGCTACCCGGCCGCCACCATCACGCCGATGGCGCTGCTGGTGCCGTTGTTTGGCATGGGCGGCGCCGCGTTTTGGCTGGGTGAAGGCTTGCCGAGCTGGAAGCTCAGTGCCGCCGCGCTGGTCATGGGTGGCCTGGCGCTGAATCTGCTGTGGCCCAAGTGGCATCAGTGGTTGCTTAAGCGCCCCGTGGCGCGTTGAGCGGTGATGCCAAAACCATCGAAACATTGCACTGATAATTGGAAAATGGAACACGCCAACCTTGATTCAATCGATTTGCAGCTGCTGGCGCAGTTGCAAATCGATGCCTCGCTCACGAATCAGGACCTGGCGGCGCGGGTGCATGTGTCGCCACCGACCTGTTTGCGCCGGGTCAAACGGCTGGGCGACGCGGGATTGATCGAGCGGGTGATCGCGGTACTCAGCGTGGACCGGCTGGCGGACGTGGCGGGCTTTGGCCTGTGTGCGCTCGCAGAGGTCACACTGGACCACCAGGACAACCAGGCGCTTGAAGCGTTTGAACAGCGGGTCGCCTTGGAAGATGCGGTGCAGCAGTGTTACCGCGTATCACCGGGGCCAGATTTTTGCCTGGTGGTGCAGGTCGCACAGATGCCTGACTATTTGGCGCTGGCGCAGCGCTTATTCACGGCGGATGCCAATGTGCGCAACGTCAAGACGTTTTTCAGTGTCAAACGCAGCAAATTTGGGGCGCGGGTGGCGCTGCCTGTGGCACCGTGAAATCAGTGGCCAAAGGCTAGGGCGTTTGAGGTGCCAGGGGCAGACTGAGGCTGACGCAGCAGCCACCATCCAGGGTGACTGCGATGCCAATGCTGCCCTGCATTTGTTGCATGATTTTGCGGCTGCAGACCAGGCCGAGGCCGAGGCCTTCGAAGTCCCGCGTTGGGTGCAGCTTGGCAAATACCTTGAACAATTTCCCTGCTTGATCCGGCGCAAAGCCGACGCCGTTGTCAGTCACGCTGATGCGGCATTGACCTGCCTGTGCAGTCTGAGCTGCGTCACTTGGCGCAGCCACCTGCCACGAGACGGTGACCTGCGCGGGCTCGCGACTGCGGCTGAACTTGAGCGCGTTGTCCAGCAGATGCGTGAACACTTGGCGCAGCAGATCGGCATCCGCCCACACCAGCGGCGCGTCTTGCGCCAGTTGCCAGGTGACGGCGCGCGCGGGTAGGCGTTGTGTCAATTCATCAGCTACCGCTTGTACCAACGCCGACACATCCACTGCCTGCAACTGCAGGCAGTGCTGCCCCAGCCTTGAAAGCATCGTCAGTCCATTGAGTTGCTGGTCCAGCAACTGCGCTGATTGTCGAACAGTGGCCAGGTGCCCCAAGATGTCAGGCGGCGGGTCGGGCAGGTCTTCTTCGATGATCCTGGTGAACGCAGTGATGTGGCGCAACGGTGCACGCAGGTCATGCGACACGGTGTGAACAAAGTCCTGGAACTCGGCACGCACCTGCGCCAGTTCCTGCGCAAGACTCTCAAGCCCAGCGGCCGGCCCGGAAGCATCAGCGGGCCGGGGGCTTGTGCTCATTTGCTTGGCCGCTTCCAGTTGGCGATGCTGACCTGCTTCGCCCGTGCCACGGTGAGTGCCCCCGGTGGCGTGTCTTTGGTCAGGGTGGAACCACCGCCCACAGTGCCGCCAGCACCCAGTGTGATCGGCGCGATCAGCACGCAATTGCTGCCAATGTGCACATCGGCTTCAATCACGGTGCGGTGTTTGAAGGCGCCGTCGTAATTGGCGGTGATGGAGCCGGCGCCATAGTTGACCCGCTCGCCGACAGTGGCGTCGCCCAGATAGGCCAGATGGTTGGCCTTGGCGCCTTTGGCCAGCGTCGAATTCTTCACCTCGACAAAGTTGCCAATATGCACCGCCTCGCCCAGTTTGGCACCGGGCCTGAGGCGGGCAAACGGGCCAATCAAGGCGCCGGCGCCGATTTCCACCGCGTCCTTGCTGCCGGGTTGGCCGCCTTCAATGTGGGTGAACGGATGAATCACGGCTCCGGCGGCAATTTCTGCATTTCTGATTACGCAGTTGGCGCCAATTCTTACGCCTTCGCCCAATCTCACCACGCCTTCAAAGACGCAGTTGACATCAATTGACACATCTGGCGCGCAGATCAGTTGGCCGCGCACGTCCAGCCGCGCCGGGTCCGCCAGGCGCACGCCTTGTTCCATCAGATGCAAGGCTGTTTGTTTTTGATAAGCGCGTTCCAATTCAGCCAGTTGGACCGGGCTGTTGACGCCCGCGACCTGGGTCGCATCGGCGATCTTGTGCGCCACCACCGGCACCCCATCGGCCACGGCGAATTTCACGATGTCAGTCAGGTAATACTCGCCTTGGGCGTTCTGGTCGTCCAGCCGCGCCAGCCACGCTTTGAGCTGTCTGGCGGGCAGCGCCATGATGCCGCTGTAGACCTCAGTGATCTCACGCTGCACAGGCGTCGCGTCCTTCTGCTCGACGATGGCCTGCACCACATCACCCCGGCGCACGATGCGGCCGTAACCCGTGGGGTCGGCAAAATCGATGGTCAACAGCGCCAGCTTGTCAGCGCCCGCAGCGGCGATCAGGTGCTGCAAGGTGCCCGCCTGCGTCAAAGGCACGTCGCCCGACAGCACCACCACGATACCGTCGTCGCGCAGCAGCGGTACCGCTTGCTGCACCGCGTGACCAGTACCCAGTTGCGGCTCCTGGCGCACAAAATTTAGGTCAAATTGGCCTGTAGCCCCCGTGTTACCTGAGAGAGCTGCTTCTACTTCAGTAGCGCCATGTCCGGTGATGACCACCACCTGACGGGCTGACAGTTGCGCTGCCGTATCGACCACATGCTGCAAGAGTGCGCGTCCGGCCAAAAGGTGCAACACTTTGGGCAGTTTGCTCTTCATGCGCGTCCCCTTGCCAGCGGCCATGATGACCACGTCCACGGCAGTCGCCACTGGTTTTATTTTTGAAATATCACTCATGCCTGTTTCCATTCGTTCTCCCGCCCGATACGATCAATTTTTTCACATTATCGGCGGGCTGCCGACGGTGCTTGCGCGGGGACTGCGGGCTTTGCTCTGGGCGTTGCTGCCGGCCCTGTTGTTATCGGGTTGCAGCGCGCTCAAGCTGGGCTACAGCAGCGCGCCCGAGTTGAGCTACTGGTGGCTCGACAGTTTCCTGGACTTCAACGACCCGCAGTCATTCCAGGTGCGCACCGATCTGGCAGCGCTGCAGGCCTGGCATCGCCAGAGCGAGCTGCCGCGCTACGTCAATCTGTTGCAGAAGTTGCAGCGGCTGGCACCTGCTACGGTCACACCCAGCCAGCTGTGCGAGGTCTACGGCGAACTCAAACCCCGGCTGCAGGCACTCCTTGATCAGGCCGAACCCAGCATCGCCGCGCTGGCGCCGACATTGACGCCAGAGCAGCTCGTCCACCTGCAGCGCCAACTCGACAAGCGCAGCGAGAAATGGCGTGCCCAATGGTTGACGGTTTCTCTTGAGGAGCGCAACGCGCGGCGCGTCAAACAGCTGGCGGACCGCGCCGAAATGCTTTATGGCAACCTGGAGGAGCCGCAACTGGCGCTGCTGCGTGAGCGGGTTGCGGCCTTGCCGTTCGACGCGGATCTGCGTGAACGTGAGAGCCGGCGCCGCCATCAGGACGTGCTGCAAACCTTGCGCCAAGTCCAGAGCGGCGCACCCAACGGCACGTCGGTCCGGGCCGCGCTGCACGCCTGGCTGGGGCGCACCGTCAGGTCGCCCGATGCGGTCTATCGAACGCAGCAGGAAATCGCGGCGCAGGGAACCTGCCAGACCCTGGCTGATCTGCACAACAGCACCACATCGGCACAGCGACTCGCCGCCATCAAAGCGCTGCAAAGCTACGAGGCGGATGCGCTTTCGTTGTTGGCCGCCGGACGTTGAAGCTTGCTCACATCCGCATAAGATCAGCCCATGGCCATCAGCGTTTTTGATCTCTTCAAGATTGGTATCGGACCGAGCAGCTCGCACACGGTGGGGCCGATGCGCGCGGCGCGCCTGTTTGCCCAGACGCTGGAGCGCGAACATTGGTTTGAGGCCACCCAGGGGGTGACCTGCGAGTTGTATGGGTCCCTTGGGGCCACCGGCAAAGGCCACGGCTCCGACGTGGCGGTCATGCTCGGCTTGATGGGGCACGCGCCTGACACCGTCGATATCGAGGCCATACCCGGCCTGATCCGGGCGGTGCGGGCCGGGCAGACACTGGCGCTGCTGGGGCTCAAGCCCATTGGGTTCAAGGAAATGGAACACTTGCTTTTGTACCGCCGCGAAGCGATGGCCGAACATCCCAATGGCATGAAGTTCAGTGCGGTGGACGCGCAGGGCCAGTTGCTGCACCAGGCCAGGTACCTCAGCGTCGGTGGCGGTTTTGTGGTGACCGCAGGCGCCTCCAACGAGGCCGTGCTGAGCGAGTACCAGAAAGTGCCTTACCCCTTCACCTCGGGGGCAGAGCTGCTGGCGACTTGCCGGCAGCAGCGCCTGAGCATTGGCGAACTTATGTGGGCCAACGAGCGCACTTGGCGCAGCGACGATGACATTCGCGCCGGCTTGCTCAACATCTGGCGCGTCATGCGCGAATGCGTGCAGCGCGGTTTGAGTGCGCAGGGCCTGCTACCCGGTCCGTTCAAGGTGCAACGCCGCGCCCCGGTGCTGGCGGCCCAGTTGCGCGCGCGCGCCGAGCAGGCGCTGGCGGACCCGCTGTCGGTGCTGGACTGGGTCAATGTCTATGCCTTTGCCGTGAATGAAGAAAACGCCGCAGGCGGGCGCGTGGTGACGGCGCCGACCAACGGCGCGGCTGGGGTTATTCCGGCGGTGCTGCACTACTGCGACCGCTTTGTGCTGAGCCAGCACGGGCGCTCGGTTCACACCGATGCCGCTGGGTACAACAGCGCTGACGAGGCGGTGATCAATTTCTTGATGAGCGCTGCTGCCATCGGCATGCTGTACAAGCTCAACGCGTCGATCAGCGGCGCCGAAGTCGGTTGCCAGGGCGAGGTCGGCGTCGCCTGTTCCATGGCGGCCGCCGGGCTGGCAGCGGTAATGGGCGGCAGCCCCGAGCAGATTGAAAACGCCGCCGAAATCGGCATGGAGCACAACCTGGGCCTGACCTGCGACCCCATCGGTGGCCTGGTGCAGGTGCCGTGCATTGAGCGCAATGCCATGGGTGCGGTCAAGGCCGTGAACGCGGCCCGCATGGCGCTGGCCGGCAATGGCCAGCACGTGGTGTCGCTCGACAAGGTCATCAAAACCATGCGCGAGACCGGTGCCGACATGAAAACCAAGTACAAGGAAACGTCACGCGGCGGGCTGGCAGTGAATATTGTGGAGTGTTGAGTCTTTTGGCTGAAGTTTTTTGACTGAGTTCTTTCGCGGGTTCGTCAGATTTCAGATATTGCTTTTTTTGCCTATTTTTCCCCCGCTCACTCCCCCAACCCCTCTCTCGCCCCGCCGGGCGAAAGAGGGGAGCTCCATTTGGCCGCGTTTTTTAAGGTGGGAAAACTGGTTCTTGACTGCGCGCTGGCCTCGAAGGAGCGCCAAGCCATGGACAGACCGATCCGACCAGTTGATCGCCCAATGCCAAATGGCGCGACCGGCAGCAACTGGGACCAACAGCGAACAACCGGCACGTCAGCAGCCCAGGTGATCAGTCTGTTGCTGGCGATACCGTCACTTTGAGGCCAAGGCGCCCTGGATCACCAGTTTTCCCACCTTCAAAAACGCGGCCAAATGTGGCGGTTGGCTCCCTCTTCCGCGCGGCGGGGCGGGAGAGGGCGGGGGGAGTGAGCGGGGGAAATATCGCTAAATAATCGGAAAAACCAGAAGTCGAGTCTTAGGAAAAGAACCTGCTCCAAAAACCAAAAACCAAAAACCAAAAACCAGTTCACACCGGCCACACCACCCCATGGTCATTCAGGATCGCATCGAGCGGTATGTCATGCGGCTCGGGCTCAAAATCCGGCAAAAAACTCGTTGCAAACCCGAGCCCGACGGTAAACGGTTGGGGTATCAACGCGGCCAGCATGCGGTCATAAAAACCACCGCCATAGCCCAGCCGGTAGCCGCCCGCGGCATAACCCACGCAGGCCACAAACAGCAAGGTAGGCACAATGACCGGGGTGTCCTTCGGTTTCGGGATGCCGTAAGCGTCTTCTTCCATCGGGCAACCGGGGTACCAGGCATGGAAAGCCATGGTTTTGTGAACTTTGTCGACCACCGGCAGTCCAATCATGCGAGGTTGGGGTTGGTCGATCAGTTCGCCGTCCTCTTTCCAACGGTGCAGTGCCGGCAAGGGGTCGAATTCTCCCTTGATCGGCCAATAAGCACCGATGACGGCATCCGGGCGACCCACCAGCCAAATGCGCATCACCCGCTGCAACAGGTTGGCGCGTTGCAGTCGATCCGGGAGATTCAGACGTTGTTCAACCAAGCGTTTGCGCAGGGCTTTTTTGGCCAGCGCTTTCTTTTCATCAGAGTTATCCATAATCTCCACATGCAGTTCTCTACCATTCTGACATCGATTGCGCTGCTGGGCGTGTTGACCCTGTCGGCAAATACACCGGCGCAGGCCCAAGCCATGGCTGGCAACCCGGTCGCGTCGGACGCCAACATTCTGGAAATGAACCAGGCCTTCAAAAAGGGCAACAGCCGTCGTCTGACTGAATTGCTGCCCCAGGCACGGGGTCATACGCTGGAACCCTGGGCCGCCTACTGGGAGCTGCGTGCTCGCCTGGACACCGCGACGCCGGCTGAAATTCAGCAGTTCCTGAACCGCTTTGCCGGCACCTACCAGGAGGACCGCCTGCGCAACGACTGGTTGTTGCTGCTCGGACAACGGCAGGAATGGGGCACCTTCATGGCGGAATACCCCAGTTTCCGCATGAAGGATGACCGCTCGGTTCAGTGCTATGCCCTGTTGACCGATTTCAAATCCAGCGATCGCGATGTGGCACAACAAGTTGAGGCCTTGTGGCTGGCCCAGCGCGACGCCGATGTCGGCTGTGCGGCCGCCGCAGAGCAGCAGCTCAATGCGAGAAAGCTCCAGCCCCAGACGGTCTGGCTGCGCGCGCGCCTGGGCTTTGAGAACAACAACCTGCGCATTGCCACCCAGGCGGTGGGCCTGCTCAATGCCGAATGGGCCAACACGGTCAGCGCCATCTACACCCGGCCCGAACACTACCTGGAAGGCAAGCTGCTGGCACTGCGGCTGCGCACCAAAGAGCTGGTCACGCTGGCCATGATTCGCCTCGCCGTCAAAGACCCGGCTGCTGCCGCCATCGAGATTGACAAACTGCGCTGGAAAACCCAGCTCAGCCAGGAAGAGCGCAGTTGGGTCTGGGGCGTGATCGGCAAACGCTCGGCCATGCGCCTGTCCGATGAAGCGCTTGGCTATTTTCTGCACGGCCAGGACCGGTACATGCAAGACGATCAACTGGCCTGGAAGGTGCGCGCGGCGCTGCGGGCGGGCGACTGGGCGCAGGTGGCCGCCGCCACGGCGGCCATGAGCGAGACGCAGAGCAAGGAGGCGAGTTGGACGTATTGGCGCGCGCGCGCCCTGCAAAAATTAGCCAAGACGGAACCCGATCGGGTCGAGGCCCGGCGCCTGCTGCAAAGCATTGCGAGCGTGCGCGGCTTCTACGAGCAACTGGCGCTGGAAGAATTGGGCCAGCGCATTAGCGCGCCTGCCCGGCCCGAGCCACTCACGCAAGAAGAAAAGGATACAGCCCGCCTTGACCCCGGCCTCAATCGCAGTCTGTATGCGATTCAAATCGGCTTGCGCAGCGAGGGCGTGCGGGAATGGAACTACAGCGTCAATCTGCACCAACGCGGTGGCATGAACGATCGCGAACTGCTGGCCGCGGCCGACCTGGCCTGCCAGCACGAAGTGTGGGACCGTTGCATCAACACCAGTGAACGCACCAAAGACGTCATGGATTTTGCGCAGCGCTTTCCCATGCCGCACAAGGACGCAGTACTGCAGCGCACGGCACAAATCGGGCTCGACCCGGCCTATGTCTATGGCCTGATCCGGCAGGAAAGCCGCTTCATCATGGACGCCCGTTCCGGTGTCGGTGCCTCGGGCCTGATGCAGGTGATGCCGGCAACGGCCAGTTGGACGGCCAGGAAGATCGGTCTGCTCAATTTCAAACCGCAACAGCTCAGCGACCGTGACACCAACATTGCCATCGGCACCGCTTACCTCAAGCTGGTGCTGGACGACTTTGCCGGTTCCATGCCGATGGCCGCCGCCGCTTACAACGCGGGGCCCGGGCGCCCGCGCAGTTGGCGCGGTCAAGCCGGGGCGCCGGTGCTGGAAGCCGCCATCTGGGCCGAGAACGTGCCGTTCACCGAGACGCGGGATTACGTGAAAAAAGTCCTGTCGAATACCACCAACTACGCGGCGTTAATTTCCGGGCAGCCACAGTCGCTCAAAAGCCGGCTCGGGATGGTGGGGCCACTGGTTCCCGGCATGCAAATGGTCAATGCCGACTTGCCTTGAGACTCAGTCGGGTGCAGATTCGGTGAGGGGTGAGGCTACTGTGGCGACGGTTTTTTTCTGGGATTTTTCCTCCACTCACTCCCCCAACCCCTCTCTCGCCCCGCCGGGCGAAAGAGGGGAGCTCCATTTGGCCGCGTGTATCAAGGTGGGAAAACTGGTTCTTGACTGCGCGCTGGCCGCGAAGCGGTGGCAAGCTATGGACAAACCGATCCGATTAGTTGACCGCCTGATGCCAAATTGTGCGACCGGCAGCAACTGGGACCAACAGCGGACAACCGGGACGCCAGCAGCCCGGGTGATCAGTCTGTTGCTGGCGATACAGTCACTTTGACGCCAGCGCGCCCTGGATCTCCAGTTTTCCCACCTTTAAAAACGCGGCCAAATATGGCTGTTGGCTCCCTCTTCCGCCCGGCGGGGCGGGAGAGGGCGGGGGAGTGAGTGGGGGAAAAATAACTTAAAAATCCAACATAGCAGTACCCGGTCCGTATCAGAAGAATCGTAAATGAATTTAAGCAAAATTAACCTCCAGCCCCCGTCCAATATACGCAATCCGCTATCAAAATAATCAAGTAAAAACAACACGGCAGCCGCGCTGCTAGCATCCACGCTTTGGAGAATCACATGCTCAAACTCATCATCGGCAACAAAAACTACTCCAGCTGGTCGATGCGCCCCTGGGTGCTGCTCAAGCAGGCGCAGATCCCATTTGAAGAGGTCAAGGTCCGCTTTGACGCATTCACGCCAGATTCCAACTTCAAGAAAACCGTCAATGCCCTGACGCCGACCGGCAAGGTGCCGGTGTTACGCGATAGTGATCTGGCGGTGTGGGACACGCTGGCCATTGCCGAATATGTGGCCGAGCAATACCCGGACCAACACTTGTGGCCGCGTGACAAGGCGGCGCGCGCCCGCGCCCGCAGCATCTGCGCCGAGATGCACAGCGGCTTTACAGCTCTGCGCAGCCACTGCCCGATGAACATCGAAGCGCGGCTGCCTGAGGTCGGGGCCCTGATCTGGCGCGACCAGCCCGCGGTGCGCGCGGACGTGGCGCGGCTGGTGGCCATGTGGGACGAGTTACTTAAAGCCCACGGCGGGCCGATGCTGTTTGGCGATTTTTCGGTGGCGGATGCCTACTTTGCCCCGATCTGCACGCGCTTGAGCACCTATGCCTTGCCGCTAGCGCCCGCGATGGCCGACTACGTCGCGCGGGTGCAGGCACTGCCCGGCGTGAAAGCCTGGATCGACGGCGCGCTGGCAGAACAGGACTTTCTCGACTTCGAAGAGCCGTATCGGCTCAAGCGCTGACATGCAAATCTACCTGGTCGGTGGTGCGGTGCGCGATGCCCTGCTGGGCTTGCCGGTGACCGACCGCGACTGGGTGGTGGTCGGCGCCACGCCGGACGAGCTGATCGCGCAGGGCTTTGTGCCGGTGGGCAAGGACTTTCCGGTGTTTTTGCATCCGCACACCCACGAGGAATATGCGCTGGCCCGCACCGAGCGCAAGACCGCGCCCGGCTACCACGGCTTTGCCATTCACGCCGCGCCGGAGGTGACGCTGGAAGACGACTTGGCGCGGCGCGATCTGACTATCAATGCAATAGCTGCTCACGCAGACTGCACGCGGGCTACAGGCCAATTTGATCTAAAGAATGCGACAACGCCAACAGACTGGCAAAAACCCGCCAACCTGGTCGACCCGTTCCGCGGCCAGCAGGACCTCGCCGACAAAGTGTTCCGCCACGTCAGCGCCGCCTTTTCTGAAGACCCGGTGCGCATCCTGCGCCTGGCCCGTCTTGCCGCGCGTTTTCCTGATTTCAGCGTGGCGCCGGAAACCCTGCAACTGATGCGTGACATGGTGGCCAGCGGCGAGGTCGATCATCTGGTGCCCGAGCGGGTCTGGCAGGAGTTGGCCAAAGGGCTGATGGAGGCCACGCCGTCACGCATGTTCGAGGTGCTGCGCGACTGTGGCGCGCTGGCCCGTATCCTGCCGGAAGTGAACCAGCTCTGGGGCGTGCCGCAGCGCGCCGACTACCACCCTGAGATCGACACCGGCACGCACCTGATGCTGGTGCTCGACATGGCGGCGCGCCTGGGTGCTGCGCTGCCGGTGCGGCTGGCCTGCCTGACGCACGACCTGGGCAAAGGCAACACACCGGCTGATGTCTTGCCGCGCCACCTCGGGCATGAGCAGCGCAGCGCGCAACTGCTCAAGGGCCTGGCGCAGCGCCTGCGCCTGCCCACTGAATGCCGGGAACTCGCTGACGTGACGGCGCGCGAGCATAGCAACATCCACCGCAGTGGCGACTTTGACGCGGCCTCGCTGGTGCGCCTGCTCGAGCGCTGCGATGCCTTGCGCAAGCCGCAGCGCTTTGGACAAATCTTGCTGGCCTGCGAGTGCGATGCACGCGGGCGGCTGGGACTGGCCGAGTCGCCCTACCCGCAACGGTCCCGGCTGCTGGCAGCTTTGGCGGCCGCGCAAGGCATTGCTACAGAAGCAATAGCTACCGAGGCAATAGCGACGGGGGCTAGCGGCCAAAAAATAGGTGAATTGATTCATTTGGCGCGGGTTCAGGCGGTCAAAGCCAGCCTGTCATAGCACCCCACCCTCGCCGCGGCGCGCGGCCGGGCGGCGCCAGCTTTGCTTGTTATGCTCAGACCATGTCCCATTTGTTGATCGTTGAAGATGATGAGTTGCTGCGCGACGCGCTCAGCGCCCAGTTGACCCAGGCCGGTCACACGGTGACGTCTGCCCCCGACGGCGAGCGCGCGCAGGCCTTGCTGGAGTCAACCCGTTTTGATGGCGTGCTGCTCGACCTGGGCTTGCCCCAAATCAGTGGCATGGAGGTGCTCTGCTGGCTGCGCAGTCGCCTGCCCGCGCTGCCGGTGCTGGTGCTCACCGCGCGCGATGGGGTCGAGGACCGGGTGCAAGGTCTCAATGCCGGGGCGGACGATTACCTCACCAAACCGTTCAGCATGGCCGAGCTGCAGGCGCGCTTGGGGGCCATGCTGCGGCGCGCCCGCTTGCCCGCTTTTGGCGGTTCGCTGGAACTGGCCGCCGAAGGCACGCGCCGCCTGCGGCTGGACGCCAAGGTTCCGCAAGCCTGGCTCGGCGATGAGCCGCTGGAACTGACGCCGCGTGAGTGGTCGCTCTTGTCCCTGCTGGTCACCAACGCCGGTCAGGTGATCAGCCGCGAAGATGTGCTGCTCGCCTGGCAATCGGAGCCGGGCGAAGGCACGGGCGCTGGCGTTGGCTCGAACGCGCTGGAGGTCTATATCCACCGCCTGCGGCGCAAGCTGGCTGACTCCGGCCTCAACATCCGCAACGTGCGCGGCCTGGGCTACATGCTGGAGTCGACGCCGCCGTGAGTCCGGGAGACACGCTGGCGGGGGAGGCCACCGCCTCGGGCGCGGCAGGCCATGGCTTGTCACTGAAACGGCAGCTGTTGTTGTGGCTGTTGCTGCCGCAACTGGTGCTGTGGCTGGTGGGCGGCACCCTGGCCTACCGGATCGCCCTGAGCTACGCCGAGAAAGGCATCGACCAGTCGCTGACGCAATTGGTGCGCTCGCTGGCACGTCAGGTCAAGCCGATCGGCTCGGGCCTGTTGATCGATTTTCC